>JAJZCR010000001.1 GCA_021851715.1 Planctomycetota bacterium | reverse complement strand
ATGCTGGAAGTATTTTCGCCACAACGCAAATTCTCGACTTGGCGCAGAATCTGGCTGGCTCTGGCGGAAGCGGAAAAAGATTTGGGGTTGCCCATCACGGATGAGCAGTTGCAGCAGATGCGTGCCCACCTGGATGACATTGACTATCATGAAGCAGCCCGGCAGGAGCAGCGACTTCGCCATGACTTGATGGCCCATCTGCAAACATTTGCCAAGGCGGCCCCGTTGGCCAAGCCGATTCTTCATCTGGGAGCCACCTCCATGGATGTGGTGGACAACACGGATGTGCTGCTGCTGCGCGACGCGTTGCAGATTATCCGGTTGAAGCTGGCCAATCTGATTGACAGCCTGGCCCGCTTCGCCCAGCAGTGGAAAGACCTGCCGGTGCTTTCCTACACCCATTTGCAGCCGGCCCAGCCGGGCACGCTGGGCAAGCGCGCGGTTTTATGGTGCTATGATTTTGTACTGGCGCTGGCGGATCTGGAATTGCGGATGGAAACGTTGATGCTGCGCGGCATTAAAGGCACCACCGGCACACAGGCTTCCTTTCTGGAGCTGTTCGATGGCAACCATGAAAAAGTCAAGCGGCTGGAACACCTGGTGGCCGAGCGGCTGGGATTTCAGCGCGTTCACCCGGTGACCGGCCAGACCTACCCACGGGTGATGGATGCCCAGATTCTGGCCAGTTTGGCGGTCGTGGCCGCCGCAGCGCAGAAAATGGCGCAGGATATCCGCATACTTGCGGCATTTAAGGAAGTAGATGAACCGATAGAACATGAGCAGGTGGGTTCATCAGCCATGGCCTACAAACGCAATCCCGTCCTGTGCGAGCGGGTAACCGGCTTGGCCCGCTGGCTCATGGGTCTGGCACTGCAACCCATGCTGACCGCGGGGCAGCAGATGTTTGAGCGATCCCTGGATGATTCCTCCAACAAGCGGCTGTCGGTGCCGGAGGCGTTTCTGTCCGCCGATGCAATTTTGGATATTTTGATTCACGTGGTGCGTGGATTGGTGGTCCATGTCCGCGTGATTAACCAGCGGCTGATGGCGGAACTGCCGTTTATGGCCACGGAAAATATTCTCATGGCGGCCACCAAAGCCGGCGGTGATCGGCAGGACCTGCACGAGAAAATCCGGAAACATTCGCTGGCGGCGGCGGGCCGGGTCAAGGATCTCGGATTGGACAATGATTTGCTGTTGCGACTGCGGCAGGATCCGGCCTTTGCAGCGGTGGAACTGGATAAAATCATGGAACCGCGACGTTACATCGGGCGCTGCGTGGAGCAGGTGGACGAGTTTATCGCCCACACCGTGCAACCGATCCGCGATCGTTACGTAGGCAGATTGGAGCATCAGGTGGCGTTGAAGGTGTAATGCCGCACAGGACGGATTCCGGAGAAATTCGATGACGCATCAATCGCGAATGGTGTTGGGCGTGGTGTTGGTGGTGATGGCGCTGAGTGTGCGCCTGGATTGGGGGGCAACGGCACCCGCTGCGACCAGGCCGGACGGGGCCATGTATCTGCAACAGATGCTCTCCCAGCGCATCAGTTTGAATCTCAAAACCTGTACGCTGCAGCGGGCCTTTTCTACGCTGGCCGATACGGCCCGTATTTCCATTGACGTGCAGCAGCGCGTCTACCAGCTTTTGCCGCTCGGCGACCGCACCCGGATCAGTGCCCGGTTCAAAAATGTTTCGGTACAGGCGGCCATGGAGTCCATTGTCGGCCAACTGGCGTTGCGCATTCGTCCGGTGGGCGGGCGGCTGGTGGTCATGCCGTCCCGGGTCTTGCGGCGCACGGGACGCCGGGCCACCTGGACGGAACTGAATCTGCTGCGTGCCCTGCATGGGCTAACCGTAGCGCAGATTGGCAGTAATTGGCCGGTGGATTTGTCGGCGCAGCTTCACCAGCCGCTGTCCGCGCCCCGGTTGCCGATGGTGCCCGGAGCATTGCGGAACACGGCTCTGGCGGCGGTACGCCGGGAATTGCCGGAATCCGCGGCGGCGGCATTGGATACGTATGCCAGGGCCCTGCACCGCATATGGTATATCCGCCATGATCGCATCTTCGTGACCAGCGCCGCCCGGTGGGTTCGTCACCAGTTGCATCGGCCGGTATTTCTTCACGCCACCGATGCGCCTCTGCAGGCCGTGCTTTCCGACCTTGCCCGGGCGACGGGCGTATGGTGTGCCCCGGCTCCCGGCTTATACCTGGCCATTCCGACGGTGAACGTGAGTTCCAATGGCGGCAGCGCCGAGCAGACTTTGGCGGCCATCAGCGGGGCCACGGGCATGATCTGGCGGATTCGCAGAGAACATCTGGTGATCGCGCCGCCTCGGCCATTGACTGCAGCGGAGCCGCGGGGGCGCGATCCGATCGTGGGAATGATTCGCATTCCGGTGGCGGATGGAATTCATCTGAATTTATTTGTCAGGAAATCACAATTGTCCGCCGGCGCGCGCAAGCGCCTGGGTGCCAGATTGCAGCACGATCTGAATCTGCTGGGCACACAACTTACCCCGACCACCAAGCCATCGCCGGAGAAACGCCCCTGACGGCCCCGACCCCTGCGGGGCCATGCCAGGCTCTGCCAACCAATGTGGCCCATATCTGGTGGTCTGGCGGGTTTGAGGCAACCCGTTTTTTCGGCACGCAGTCAGGAGGTTATTTCTGTCCGTTTACCTGCACTGGTTCAGACGTGATTTTCGGGTGCATGACAACACGGCTCTGGCGGCGGCGGCGCGGCTGGCGGATGCCGTGGTGGGAGTTTTTGTTGTTGATACCCGCTGGTTTCCCGCCACTACCGGATGTATGGGGCCGTTTCAGGCGAGTTTCTGGCTCGCATCGCTGACCGAATTGCGGCAGGCATTGCTCGCTCTGAATATCCCATTGAGAATTGTGACCACAGCGGACCCCGCCGCGGCCCTTGTCGCCATGGCCCGGCAACTCGGCGCGGACGGCATTACCTTCAACAAAGAGTATGAACCTCGCCAATTGGCGCTGGATCGCCGCCTGACGCGGTTGGCCCAGGACGCAGGCGTCAAGGTGCGGGCATGCAAAGATGGCGTCATTTTCGAGGAATTTGAACTGCTGACGGGGTCGGAAAGCGTGTACCACGTGTTTTCACCATACAAGCGGGCGTGGCTGGCGGCACTGGCGGACAACCCGGTGCAGTCTACCGGGCTGCCGCGCAAAAACGCCGCGTTACGGTGCGCCGCGGATGCGGTGCCTGCTCCCCATGCTTTAGGTTATGGTGATGTGAAAAATACCTTACCCACCGGCGAATCTGGTGCTGCCGCCATGCTGGCAAATTTTTCCGCACGGCCCATCCTTGAGTATGCGGTGCAGCGGAATTTTCCAGCCGTGGACGGCAGTTCGCGGTTATCCGCACATCTCAATGCGGGCACTATTTCCATCCGGCAGTGCGTCATGGCAGCCCTGCACGCCGGAGCCGCCGATGACAGGAGCGGCAGCGCGGCGACCTGGCTGGCGGAATTAATCTGGCGGGAATTCTACCGCATGATTTTGTTTCACTATCCGCATACGGCGGCGGAGGCGTTTCAGCGGCGTTACGTCACGCTGGCCTGGCCCGCAAGGCCGGATCGTGTGACCGCCTGGAGTCGTGGTGAAACTGGATATCCCATTGTGGATGCCGCCATGCGCTCTCTGATTGCCACCGGCTGGATGCACAATCGGCTGCGCATGATTACGGCCATGTTTCTGGTGAAAGATTTGGATGTCGATTGGCGTGTAGGCGAAAACTTTTTTCGCCAATGGCTCTGCGATTATGACCAGGCCAGTAACGTGGGAGGATGGCAATGGAGCGCCGGCACCGGAACCGATGCGGCCCCCTATTTTCGGGTGATGAATCCGATTTTGCAGGGCCGGCGTTTTGACCCGCACGGCATTTTCGTCCGGCGCTGGTTGCCCGAACTCAGCCAGGTCCCCGTCAAAAATATCCATCAGCCGTGGCTCATGCCTCCGTCGTTACAAAAGCAGGCTGGCTGTGTCATAGGCCGCGACTATCCGGCACCGGTGGTGGATCATGGGCAGGCTCGGCTGGCAGCCATTGCCCGGTTTAAGAATCTGCCGCGGTGACGATGGCCCGTGTGGCTGTTGCACAGGGTCAACCGGTGCGGCGCAAAGAGATTCTGGAAGATCCACTGGGATCCGGCCTCGGAGATTGGAGTTGGTTGATGAAGTCGATAGCGTTCCAGCAAACGGCACCGTTTGGTAAATTGGGCCCGCAGCGCCCGATTCCGGTGCCGCTGCAACGCGTGAATCCGGTTATTCGCATAGCGCATCGGCTTTCGGGACCGTTGCATGTGGACTGGCGAATTATTTTTGATTATGAATTTGTGCTGCTGCTTAGCGGTAAAGGGCGGTTCGAAACCTCTGCGGGTGTGGTGGATTTTGGGCCGGGATCGTTATTTTTAATTCCCCCGTTTCAACCCCACCGGTTGCATTCGGCGCATAACGATACCTGCGAACACATTGCGGTTCATTTTGATTTTGGCCGACACGCATACCCCGGTGGGCCGCGCATTGACCGGCGCAAGCCGTATGAGGTGCTGCTGGAGGGTGGTTTGACTTTGCCCCGGGAAAGTCGCCTTTCGATTGTGAATCCGTTGATCAAGTTGTTTGAACGTCTGGTGCGGGCCCAGGTCGCACGCACTCCATTGAGCCTGCTGGAATCCCGGATGTTGCTGATGGATATTCTGTGGCGGCTTTTAGCAAGACCAGGCTCCGGCGCTACACGCCCTGACCCGGTCTTGGCGGCGCGCATGCAGCCCGTGCTGGCCTGGTTGGACCGCCACCTGCCGGAGCGGGCGGACCTGAACGCATTGGCGGCCCTGGCCGGCCTCTCGCGGGCCCATTTCAACCGTGTGTTTCGGCGGTGGACTGGCTATTCGCCTCGAGAATATCAGCAGCAGCGCCGGATCGAAAAGGCCCGGCAGTTGCTTGTGAATATGGATAAGTCCGTCAAAGAGGTGGCCATGGAACTGGGCTTTGCCGATGTCTTTCAGTTTTCGCGGACCTTCACGCGGCTGGATGGTCTGCCTCCGACGGAATATCGGCGCATGGCCCTGGCGGGCCGCCAGGGTGCCATACCGCACGCCCGGCCGTGATCCGCCCGGCCAACAGATGATTCTCCCGGCTATGGGATCGCCCCGCCCAAACGGGCACAATTAAGGAACGTGGTGCGGCGGCGATTTTTTACGTCGGCAGTTGATGCCGGCGGTCACGGCCGACCATGCAATAACCCGCAGGCCCGCGGGGCTGGAACAAGGAGTTTCTCAATGCTTACCACACAGCAGGTACAAGATTTTCGTCGGCACGGTTTTGTCAATGGTGGCAAGGTTATTTCCGAATCGTACGCGGATGCACTGGCCCAGGAAGTGCTGCGAGTGCTGGCGGATAAAGACAAACCGGGTACACCGCAGCCCGTCAGCATCAGCAACTTAAACAAAGCGGACACCCCCGTATGGCAGATAGTCAATATCTGGGAAGCCTCGGACTTATTCCGCGAGCTGCTCTTTCATCCGCCCGTGGTGGAAGCGGTGAAGCAGGTACTCGATGGTAAGCAGGTGCGGATATGGCATGACCAGATTCAATACAAGCCGGTAAATACCGGCGGCGTGAATATGTGGCATCAGGACAGCCCGTATTGGCCCTGCATAACCCCGAAAGATCAGCAGGTCACCTGCTGGATTGCGCTGGATGATGCAGACGTGGATAACGGATGCATGTCCATGATTCCAGGTTCCCACCAATGGGGCAATACCATCGGTTTTCTCCATCAGATTAAATCTTTCGAGGCCATGCCCAGGACTTTTCAAGACCACGCCCTGGAAGTGCGGCTATGCCCCGTTAAAAAAGGGCATTTCCACCTCCACCATTCGCTGACCTGGCACGGTTCACACGCCAACCATAGCGGGCGGCCCCGGCGCGCCATTGCCCTGCATTATATGAATGAACACACCGTGTACTGCAAGGTGGCAAACCATCCGATGGAGCCATTGATCGCCCAGTCCCAGGCCGGGGTGGGCACCATCATAGAAGGGCCTCATTTTCCCTTGGTATACACCAACGGCGCGGTGCAGCAGATCGCGGCTCGCCCCACCACGTAAACATCCAGGCCCATGCAGGTGATTTTGTGCCTGCGCCGCGCTGGCGTTGGCGTCTAAATTAGACGAAGATAACCATCCGATGGACGGCTCGGCCTGGTCCGCCATCCGGGCTGCGCCATGATGTGGCCAACGATGCCCATGCATGGACGTGGCACGATGAAAATGTGCCCGCTGTTTGCCGGTGCCGCACCATCGGCGCGTGGGTGTTCGCGCCGTGTTTTCAGGAGCCGCAATGACCCGGCCCGCAACGGATCGCAGAGTATTACTGAAACGCACCGCCCGCATTGTGCTCATCGGTGTGGCGGTGGTGGTGCTGTTGATGGTGGCGGGCGGCATCTATGGCATCGGCAGGCAGTGGCGCGTTGATCACACCTATCAGTCGGTGCCGGCCAAAATTACCATGGCCCGGATAAGCATTATCAATTCTAATGGTTTTTTATATTACCGGCCGAATCTGACGTATCAATATGCCGTGGCGGGAAAGCTTTATACCGCCCACGCCATTCACGGCCATCAGCGGGTGGGCACCAGGCCCTGGGCCGCAGCCATTCTCCGCCATTATCCTCCTGGGGCCGAGGCGCGGGCCTGGTACGATCCGGCCAATCCGCAGACAGCGCTTCTGGTCCGCCCCTTTTCCTTTGCATTTTATCTGATGGTGCTGGTTCCCGTGATGATCGCCCTAGTAGTGGCCTGGGCTTGGCGCACCGTGCTGGCACCATTGGTCGGTCCGATCCTCAACGTGGATCCGCAACCCACCGCAGATGGATGGTTTGTTCTGCAACCGCGGCATACCATCGGCGGACAAATTAAATTCTGGATCCTGGTGCTGCTGATCTGGTTGGCGGCCATGGCTCTTGTGTTCGGGCAATACTTTGTCATGGCCGGTCGGCATTATCAATCTCTGGCGGTGGCCGGCCTGGTGGTCGGTGTGCTGCTCGCCCTGGTGCCGCTGGCGATGAGTCTCAGGTGGCTGTGGATCTTTGGGCGTATGCAGGAACCAGTGATAACAATCAACAAAGCCCGGCCCAAAATGGGACAAACTGTCGAAGTGCGCTTTGCGCAGCGGTTCCGGCGGAACCTGCCGGTGGAACAAATTGCCATGGAAATGAGTTGCCACCGCCAGGCGATGTTTGTGAGCGATTTGTTGCGATCCGGTTCGCAATTGGTGGAAGATATTCCGTGGCGTTCGGCCCAGCCGCTGGTGACGTCGACGACGGCCACAGTGAAAAATCCCCTCGCCGGATCGGCGGCCTATGAATTGCCCGCCAGCCTGGAACCTATTCCCAAGTTTAAGATCAGGCCCGCACGCGTCATCCTTCGCTGGCAGGGCCGGCTGGACGTGGTGGCAGGTGGGCGGCGCATTCACCGGGCGATTTATCCGTTTACAGTCGAATTCCCCGCCCCTCGACCAACAGCGGTTGCTGTGGAAACGTAATGCGGGAGAGCAAACCGCCGGACCTGCTGATGATCGCATGGCACCAGGCAGGCTTATGCCCCGCCGGGCTGCCAGGGAATATCCATTTTATTTTCCAGGTGATTGGCCAAACGGGCCAGGATGAAAAGCATATCACTGAGCCGATTGAGATAAATCAGTGGCTGCAGATCAAGTTTCTCGTGCTGCATCAGCGTGACCAGGCGGCGCTCGGCCCGGCGGCATACGGTGCGGGCTACGTGCAGTTGCGCCGCCAGCATGGTACCACCCGGCAGCACAAACTCTCTGAGTGGAGTCAACCGTGCGTCAGCCAGATCAATTTGCTTTTCGAGAAATTCCGTGTCCGCGGGCGCTATCCGTCTTACACGGTGGGCGTTAGGGGAATCCGCAGGCGTGGCCAGATCCGCGCCCAGGTCAAAAAGCTGGTGTTGAATTTTAAGCAGCAATGTTCGCAGCGCAGGCTCGGCGCAGGTCGCAATGGCCAGTCCCAGCACGCTGTTGAGTTCATCGACTGTGCCGTACGTTTCAATGCGCCAGTGGTCTTTAGATACACGTGTGCCGTCAAAAAGACCGGTTCGGCCCTGATCACCCTGACGGGTATAAATCTTCATGATGGGGCATCCCGTTCTGCGTTCGTTCTGGAACCGGCTGCAGGAAAAATTTACCTCTCTGCGAGTATACGCTATCGTCGGCCAATATGCACCGCTTCCGTGCCCGTGCTGCGGCCGACTTCATCCGTTCACCCCAGCGCCTGCTCCGCTGGGAAAGCCTCCCTTCGCAGCAGTCGGCATCACGGGGAAGCATAAAACCCACCCGGTTAAAATCAGTCCAATAACGCCAAAACCGCCCGCCCATAACAAGTCTACACCTCCAGCACCGTGGGCGGCGGCAAAAATGTCCAGCGCCGGGGCAAAGCCCGCCCAGCGCGGTGATATCTGCGTAAACTCTGCGGCCAGGTACCACCCCAACGGCCCCATGACATACAAAAAACTCAAAATCCCCGTAGCCACCGTTCCGTTGCCGCGGCACCGTGCGGCAAGCCCAACGATTCCAAAAGCGAAAATCCCCCAGCAAAGCTGCACGCCCAGGCATTGCCAAAGCGCACCGACCTCAGGTGCGCCAAAGTAAAATGCCAGCCACAGGGCCGGAAGACTGCCGACTACCATGCCCAGCCAACGAATAATCAGCGACTTGACGCGTCTGTCCGCCCCGGGCCGCACTGCCAGCGCCGGCCATACCACAAACCATAAAAAACCCACGGCCAAATTCACATATAGCCAGGTGCGAGTCCACCATCCTGCGGAAGATGGTACCGCCCCCCATTGCCAGCCTGCCGCCGCCGCCAGCAAAGATATCCCGGTACATAGCAAGGCCATCATAACGCTTGGTGCGGGGAAATCCGGTGGCCGCGCCGGCTTGGCCGACGATGCGCCGGCGATGGGAAAAGCGTTCTCTCCGGTCATAAATGTTTACGCCTCCGGGTAGACCGTCGCTGTGGCCGGCACTATTTGCGAGTTCAACATACCAGCCAGCCGCAACCGGCCGGACCCGCTGCCGAATTCCATAGCCGGATTGTATCCTCCCCTGAAGCTGGATGACAACGATCACGCTGGGTGCGTTGGCCCCGGCGGCCGATTACCGAAACGCGATGACTTCGTCCTCTGCTTCCTGCCTGGGCTGGGGCGGTTCCGTGTGGCTGCGTCCCTTGCGGACGGCCATTTTATCCAAAAATTCCAGCGCCGCGGTCGCGATCTTAAACACCTGGTCATTTTCCACAGCGGCACCCAGCTTGCGTCGGCACGTGGCAATAGCCTCCTCCGCGCCGTGCCGGGCTTCAGTCTGAAAACACTTGATCCCGGAGAGAAAATCCATGGGCAATCCGTGGCGCAGGTGGCCGTCGATATAACGGCACACCAGCCAGCCTATTTCCAGTTCCTCTTCCTGTTCATCATAGATCTCGGACGATTCGAAAAATTCCCGCCATGCGGCCCGGGCGTTGGTTTGATCTTTCGACGCGGTAAACGCCGCCCCGAGTTCACCCCAGCAGAATCGATCACCCGCCTTGGCCCCGGCCTGCCATATTCCCACTCCTCCCAGCGGATTTTTCGGACAGCCCTGGCCCCGGAACCGCATCCATCCCAGTCGCCAGAAGGCCCGGCCCAGGCCGAGCTTGGCGGCATCCTCAAAACATTCCCGGGCTTCGTCAAAGTCCTGCCGCGCATGGCCCATGCCGAAGAGAAACTCCTCGCCGCGCTCATACAGGCCCCGCGCACTCTGCGACGGCACCGGCCGCGAATCCGTCTTAAATTGATCAATAGATAATTCCATAAATAAACAACTACCTCCGTAAATTCCCGATAACGGTCTCAACCCGTCTGGCTACAAACAATAATCGTGCTGTTATCATCGGACGAACCGGCCAAAAAGATAAACCTTACGTCCCGCAATTCATGCCGATGCCGCTGAGGCCGGAAAAGGATTGGTTCTCGGACGTTGGCATGCCACGCCCCGGCACTGTCGCGGTGAAATCCAGCCCCGGAAGCCTTGCACCGCCGCCGACATGCCGCGGATCCGGTTCCGGTCCGCCATAACCGTCGCTGCACTCGCTCCCACTCTGTGGTCCTCTTGCCAACCTGTGCCATCGCGGCGATCATGTTCGCGCGGTCCCGCCAGGCTTGGTGCCTGCCAATGCCAGGGCGGATTTAATGAAGGAACCAACATAAAATGTCTGATAGCACTCCCGGGATACCACTGGCCGACGATGCCCAGGCTGGCACAGGCCTTACCGGCAAAATATTTTCTGTCGGCACACTCCGTTATACCAAAGCGGCCATCTTCATCCTGTTCTTTTATCTGATGTGGAATGACCTCATCCTGATGCTCATGGAACAGGTGGGAGGATTGCTGCCGGTAATCATGAAAAGAAGCGGCTTATCCAACGCAGAGATGGCCGTCCTGGGAGCGGTTTTGAGTCCGCTGACCATGTGGATCAATCCGGTGGTCAGCACATGGTCCGACCGCATCCGGACACGCTATGGCCGGCGGCGGCCGTTTCTGGCGCTGGCTACGCCGCCCTGTGCCATCTTTTTGGCCTTAATTCCTTGGGCACCCAATTTTTTTCACGCAGCCCAGGCGGTTTCCTGGATTCATCAACTTTTTGCCGCCCATCAAATACTTGGGTTCAGCATCTTTCTGGGAATTATTTTGCTGGGTTTTAATGCCTTTAATGCCACGCTGCTGGCCATATTCAGTTACTACTATTGGGATGTGGTGCCAGAGCCGGTGCTGAGCCGCTTTTATGCCCTCGGAAAAATCATCTCCACTTTGGCCACCGTGATCTGGAACTACTTTTTGCTCCAATATGCCGGCCACCACATGAAGGCGCTCTTCGCCGGTGTGGCCGTGGTTTTTGCGGTAATTTATCTGGTGACCGTGTGGAGAGTTAAAGAAGGCGAATATCCGCCCCCGCCGCCGCGCAGCGCCACCAATCCGGTGGTGAACTTTATCAAGGCCGTGGGCGGCTATTTCACCGATTGCTTTTCGCAACGCCGCTATCTGCTGGTTTTCGGCACTCTCATGCTTTATCAATTAGGCAATGCGGCCGGCGGCTTTCTGATACTTTTTTACCATTCCCAGATGCACATGAAATTTAAAACCATCGGCCATATTTTGGCTATTCCACCCATGGTGGTAGCGGTGGCGGCCTATCCGATCGGATCTTTACTGGACCGTATCGGAGCGGTACGCTCCATTCCTGTATCCATGGCGTTATGGGCGCTATCGAATCTCGGTGCCTTTTTCTTCTTGCACAACGAAACCACCATGTTGATATTTCTGATCGCCATCAATATCTTCATTGCGACCTACAGTATTGCCATAGGCGTGCTGACCGTGGAGGTTTATCCCAAAGCCAAGCTGGGCCAATTTTGCTCCGCCAGTGCGCTGGCTCAGTCCGTGTTTTGTATGATTCTCGGGCCGCTGGCTGGGGTCATGCTGGATGAAGTGCATAACTACCAATATTGCTTTTTATGGCCGGCGGTTATCCAGGGGACATCAGCCATCGGCTTTTACCTGATTTATCGTGCGTGGAAGAAAGGTATCTATCGAGATACGCCTGCGGTACCGGTCGTCACCGAACAAATTTCACCACCGGCCGGTGCCTAGGTGCCGGCCTCCATGCTTTGGAGAAGAATGTGTCCTTATCGCCCAGCCACTCCGACTTGAAGCTTTTTTACCGCCGGCCCGCCGACGCCTGGACGCAGGCGCTGCCCTTGGGCAATGGTCGTCTGGGGGCCATGGTCTTTGGCGGGATAGATACCGAACGCTTCCAGTTAAACGAAAGTACGCTCTGGTCGGGCGGGCCGAAAGATTGCAACAATCCACAGGCCAGGGCCGTGTTGCCGGAAGTGCGCCAGGCCCTTTTTGCACGTGATTTCATCCGGGCCGACGCTTTGTGCAAAAAAATGCAGGGGCCGTACAACCAGCCTTATATGCCCCTGGGTAATCTGCACCTGCACGTGGCCTTGCCCGGCGGCGGCCAGGCTGTCACTGATTACTGGCGGGAACTGGATCTGCACACGGCCGTGTCCCGCGTGCAATTCCGCGCTGACGGCACCTGGTGGACACGCGAGGCCTTCATCAGTTTTCCCGATCAGGTATTGGTTATTCATCTGGCCTGTGACCGGCCCGACGCCATTTCGCTCAAGGCCTCTTTGACCAGTCCGCTGCATTACCAGGTGCGCGCGGAAAACGGCTTGCTGATGATGAGCGGCCGTTGCCCGGCCCATGTGGAACCCAGCTATATGGAAGATGTGGATCCGGACCGGATTAAGACCAAAGGTGCCATTATTTATGATGATGGCCCTGATCCCGAGGGCATGACCTTCGATGCGCGGCTCATGGCCATGGTCGACCGGGGCCTTGTGACCGGCCGAGATGGCGTTCTTACAGTAGAGCGGGCCAACGAGGTAACACTGCTTTTTTCCGCGGCCACCAGTTTTAATGGATTTCATCGTTCGCCGGGGCGCGATGGCCGGGATCCCTCCGTGCCGGCCGCGCGGTATCTGGGCACCGCCGCGGCGCTATCCTACAGTGAACTGCGACGGCGGCACGAAAGCGATTATCAGAAGCTGTTTGATCGCGTTGCCCTGGCCCTCGGCCCAACTGTAAATTCGATCAGCCCTGATGCCGCGGCACCTGCAGCCGGTTCTGTAAAGACCCCGCCCGTACCGACAGATGAACGCTTGCGCCATTTTGCCGCAGGTGACGATTCGGCTCTGGCGGTGTTGCTGTTTCAATACGGGCGATACTTGCTGATCAGTTCCTCGCGGCCGGGCGGCCAACCCGCTAACCTTCAGGGAATCTGGAATGACAACGTGCGCCCTCCCTGGAGCTGCAACTGGACGCTCAACATTAACACCGAGATGAATTACTGGCCTGCGGAAAGCTGCAATCTTTCCGAATGTCATCAACCGCTGTTTGATCTCATCGCGGGCCTTGCCGAAAATGGCCGGCGCACCGCGGAAATAAACTATGGCTGCCGGGGTTGGGTGGCCCATCATAATGCGGACCTGTGGCGGCAAACCGCTCCCCCCGGCGACGGCGTCCACAACCCCGTCTGTATAAACTGGCCCATGGGCGGTGCCTGGCTGTGCCGCCATTTGTGGGAGCATTACCAATTCACGGGCGATAAGGAATTTTTAGCCCGCCGGGCATGGCCTTATATGAAAGGTGCGGCGGAGTTTTTTCTCGATTTCCTCGTGGAAGATGCCAACGGCCACCTGGTCACCGCGCCTTCCACCTCCCCGGAATTGATGTTTATGACCCCTGCCGGACCTGCCGCAGCCAGCGTGGCCAGCACCATGGATATGGCCATTGTGTGGGATCTTTTCAGCAACTGCATCGCCGCTGCGGAAATCATCGGTGCCGATGCCCCGTTTGCCCGGCAGTTGGCCGATGCCCGCAGCCGCCTGCTCAAGCCACGCATCGGTGCGGGCGGCCGCCTGCAGGAATGGTCCGAAGATTTCCAGGAACAGGAAGTGCACCATCGCCACATTTCCCATCTTTATGGCCTTTATCCAGGCTGCCAGATCACCCCGCAGGGCACGCCGAACCTTGCGGCCGCCGCCAGGCAATCTCTGGCCATTCGCGGCGACGGCGGAACAGGATGGTCCCTCGGCTGGAAAATGAACGTATGGGCCAGGCTGCAAGATGGCCCGCACGTGTATGCCTTAATCCGCCGCCTGCTGACCCTGGTGGATACCGATGAAACTGATTTTTCCAACAGCAAGGGCGGCCTGTACGCCAATTTATTTGATGCTCATCCACCATTTCAAATCGATGGCAATTTCGCCTTTTCCGCCTGTATCGCGGAAATGCTGGTACAAAGCCACACCGGCGAACTGCTGTTGCTGCCGGCCCTGCCGCCGGTTTGGCCGCAGGGCCAGGTGCGTGGCTTGGTGGCTCGCGGCGGCGCGCAGGTGGACTTGACCTGGTGCGCGGGAACCCTGGTCAGCGCCACACTCCGGGCCGGAAAAGCCGGGCGGTGGACCGTGCGGTACAGGGATAGTGTCAAGGATGTTGCCCTGGCCGCCGGAGAATCAACAACTTTTACCATGCCATAGCCCGGCAGCCACCATACTCCCGCACCGTGTATGCCGCATCTCTGCCCTTGGCCGTGCACGCAGGTTATCGGCTATGATTGAAGCCATGAATTCCGATTCGCCGCAACCTGCTTCCGCCCCCCAACATTTTTCTGCCGAGCCGCTGGATCTGCTGATTTTGGGGGCGGGCGCGGCCGGGATGATGGCTGCCATTTCCTGTGGAGAAACGGCCCTTCAGATGAGCCGGCCGCTGCCACGAATCGCCATCCTGGAAAAAAATACCCGGCCGGGCATCAAGGTTCTGGTGTGCGGCGGCGGGCGGTGCAATTTGACCAATGCCGGGGATATAGATTTTTTGATTGCCCAGTTTGGCCGGAATGGCCGATTTTTATCGCCGGCCCTGCGGCATTTTGACAATACCGCGCTACGGACATGGTTTGCCGATCAGGGTGAACCGACACATGAAGAACACGACGGGAAAATATATCCGGATTCCAATCAGGCCCGCACCGTCGTGGATGCCATGGTCGGACGAATAGGGCAACTGGGCGTGGTTTGCCATGCCGGGGCAGGGTGTGCCGCTGCTCATGTCGGGTGGAATGCAGCATCCGGATTATTTTCCGTGCGCACTGCCGACGGCAGCGTCGTGCAAAGCCGGTATTTGCTTATTTGCGTCGGCGGGCAAAGTTACACCCGCATGGGCACCACGGGCGACGGCTACCGCTTTGCCGAATCGCTGGGCCACCAGATCATCAAACCGCGACCAGCCATTGTTCCACTGTTATGCCGCGAATTGTGGGTATCGGAGTTGCAGGGTGTAGCGGTACGGGATGTGGAAGTGCGCATTGCCATCTCCGAACCGTTGCCGCGATTAGCCACCGGTAAACCCACGCCCAGTGTCAATGATCTGCTGTTTACGCATTTTGGTCTTTCAGGCCCGGCCGTGTTGAATCTTTCGGAAATTGTAGCAGAACTGCTGGAAAAATTTACGCCGGTGCCGCTGCGCGTGGATTTTGTCCGGCGGCAAAGCCGCCAGGAGATGTCTGCCATGTTGCGGGCGTGGCATGACGAATCAGGGCGCAAGTTGGTCAAAACGATGCTGGCACAACTGGTTCCGCAGAGACTCGCGGACATGTTGTGCCGGCTTGCCGAAATACCTGTGGAACATCCGTGCGCGGCCTTGACGGGCCGGCAGATGCACACGCTAACGGAATACCTGAAGGCGTGCAGGTTTCAAGTGCATCAGACTCGCGGATTCAAGGAAGCCATGGTCACCGCGGGTGGCGTGCGGCTGGATACCGTGGATCCCAACACGATGCAATCGCGACTGAACCCGCATTTATTTTTAGCCGGCGAAATACTGGATCTCACCGGCCCCAGCGGCGGCTACAACCTGCAACTGGCGTTTTCCACGGGTCATCTGGCGGGTTGGGCCGTCGCCCAGCGCCTGGCCAACGGGTAAATCCAAGCCCCGGCGACCGGTCAGAGCGAATCAACAACGGGCATCTTCACGGGCAGATCGGAATTGGGCTGCCAATCCAGGTGGCAGCGCCAATTGATGTCATCGGTCTGGGGGAAGTCGGTACGGTAATGGACACCGCGGGTTTCGCAGCGGGCGTTGGCACCCAGGGTAATCAGCCGCGCGATCTGCAGCATGTTCTGAAGCTCCCATCCGGCCGGGGCGTCAAACACCTTATCCAGCACGTAACGGGACCAGAAGGCAATGATTTCCGCGGATTCTTCGAGGCGCGGCCCGGAACGTTCGATGCCGACATTGCGCCACATCAGTGCCCGCAGGCTCGAAAGAATATCCTGGGTGTCGAGTTCGGTGCGCTGGCTGAGGGGAATTTCCACGTTGATGCGGGGAATTTCCGGTTGCCGGATTTCGCCTGCCAGACGCCGCGCGGCATCGTCGCCGGCGCGTTTACCGAAGACCAGGGCTTCGATGAGCGAATTGCTGGCCAGGCGATTGGCCCCGTGCAGACCGGTGTACGATGCTTCGCCGATGGCGTAAAGGCCGGGAATGCTGGTGCGGCCCACAAGATCGGTGGCCACCCCCCCCACCATGTAATGAGCGCTGGGATGCACAGGAATGGGCTGGATGCCGGGGTCGATGCCGAAACTGCGGCAGGTTTCAAAAATCCATGGGAAGCGGGTTTGAAAAGCCTGCGTTCCCAGGTGGCGGGCATCCAGAAATACGTGCGTGGAATTTGTCTTGGCCAACTGGGCCAGGATGGCACGGGCGACGATATCGCGCGGGGCCAATTCCCCGGCAGGGTGGTAGTCACGCATAAAGCGATAACCATTTTTATCGATCAGGGTGGCACCTTCGCCACGGACAGCCTCACTGACCAGCGCCCGGGTGGCCCCGGCAATGTAAATCGTGGTGGGATGAAACTGCACCATTTCCATATCGCGCAGCATGGCCCCGGCCCTCCAGGCCATCGCGTGGCCGTCGGCGGTGGCAATCGGAGGATTGGTGGTTTCGCGATAAAGAGCGCCGGCACCGCCGGAAGCCAGCAGTGTCGCCCGGGCAAAAATCAGGAACAAGCCGCGGTCTTTGGCATGGGCCACTGCGCCGATGCATCGCCCGTCGAGCGTGATCAAATCGAGAATAAAGGTATGTTCGAGAATGGAGACCTGCTCGCGGGCGCGGGTAACGCCGGCCAGGCAATTGGCCAGTTCGCGGCCCGTGGCATCTCCGAGGGCGTGGATGATGCGGTTGTAGGAATGGCCGCCTTCGCGTCCCAGGGCCAGCCGGCCATCGGTTTCGCGGTCGAAATTGGCCCCCCAGTTAATCAGCTCTTCAATGCGAGCAGGCGCTTCACGCACGACCGCTTCAATGGCCGCCCGTTGCCCGATGCCACAGGCCGTATTGATGGTGTCGGCGATATGGCTTTCAAAGCTGTCCTGGGAAGCGGTGACGGAGGCAATGCCGCCCTGAGCCCAAAACGTGTTGGATTCCGACAGCCGCTGCTTGGTCACCAATAAAACCTCGGCCTGAGGAGAGGTTTCAGTAACTGCCAGCGCCGAGCGCAACCCTCCCACCCCGCCGCCGATCACCAGCACATCGGTAAGAACATGCGCCAGGCGATGGGCCTTGAACGGACACAGATAACGACGCTGCATAAATCACTCCACCAATGACGCGGTGGATTATAACGGCTTAAGCCGATGCCCGCAGGTCAGGGTTGGCTATGCCGAAACGCCTTGCGCCAGGCCCCATTCGCCGTAGCTGAAAGACCCGGCCGACTGCGGGGCGGGTGGGGGTCATGGACATTTGGTTTGTATCCAGCCCACCGGGCCGTTAAATTACAGGCTTACAGGGGGCGGCGGAGCGATCGGATTGAGAGTTTCCGACGCGGGCGCGGATTTTACCTGAGGTTCAAAACATGGCTGGTAATAAACGCAACACCCCAGCTTCTCTTTTTGAGTTGCTTAACAAGTCAGATCTGAACGTGTCACGCCCGGAACGCAAAAGCAATAAATCCGCGGCGGTGCCGTCGGCCGCACCAACTCCCGCTGCCGTGCCCGCCGCTGCGCCTGCTCCACCGGCTGCTGGAGAAAACATAAGTTCTCAAAAGCAGGCCGTAGCCGACGAGCCGACCAAGACTGCCCCGCCGGTGCCATCAGTTTCTACCAAAGACAGCGCGGCAGCGCCGCCGCCGGCTCCAGCTTTTGCCGACGAGTCTGCGCTTAAGAAAACAAAACCCGTCGACAGAACCATTTTTTCGATGCACAACTCGATTGGTCCGTCCGGGGCCGCCCGCCGATCCCAGCCTTGGCAGAAGCCTGCGGGCGGACCTGCGGCGATTGCCGGCATACCCCGGCGACTGATTCTGGTCGGCGCGGGAATGTTGGTGCTTCTATTGATAGTGATTGTACTGGTGCTCGCACACAACCGCGCCGGAATGCCCAAGCCCACGAATGTCGTGATAACCGCCCCGAGCGGAAAGGATAACCCGAAGCTGGTGCAATATCCGTTGCCGCCGGGTCAGTTGGTAACGCTGCCGGGGCCGTCCGGGGCACAGGCCGGTGCGGTGGTGCCGGCAGCGCAGGTGCAGCGCAGCGCCGATCGATGGTACCTGATGATCATTACAACATTGCCGCAGTATGCCCAACATGCGGCCCGGTTTATCGCACAGCATGGAGTCAGTGTAACGGTAGAACCGGCGGCGGGAGGTTGGGATGCGGTGATATCGGTAAAGGGATTTCGGAATATCGCCGGTCCGGCGGCCATGGCATTTCGTCGCCGGGTGGTAAGCATCGGGCTGGCCTGGCCGGGAGCGCAGCGGACACATCACAGCCCGTGGAATGATGCGTATTTTGCCCGGGTCCAACGGTATCGATAGGAACAGGCTCGAGGCGGGCGTGGAGTTTGAAGGACCATGGCGAAACGAGCGGTGATTATTTTGCGCAGTTGGCCGGATCCGATTATTCAGGAACGACTGGAGGATGCCGGTTTTTTTCGTGACGAAGAAAAAGAGCACGCCTGGATATGTTTCTGCAGCTTGCAGGACGTTAAGGAACTGGCGGGTTGGTTAAAACGCGAACGCGTTTCTTTTGAAGTAAAGGAAGCCACCGGCCAGGGCGAGAAAAAAAAATACCCCTGTCTTAGCGATTCGCTTTTGGTCAAGGGCGGCCCCGAGGAATGCGCCCTATGCGGCACCCGCGGCGTACCCTGCAGGGAGTGGATCGAAGGAGACGACACCGATTCAATTCAATACGTCAAAGCAGCGCGATTTTACATGTGCGGCAAGTGCGTGCAGGAACGCATGCAAAAGCATCCGCGTCTGTACGCCCCGGCTCCAGACCGGCTCTAGCGAACGGCGCTATTCCTTGCCACCGCCATGACGATCAATGCTGGACGCTGGACAAGTGTACCGCGTCAAAATCAAGTCCCTGCTGATGCTGCGATATCGGCTGCGTGTTCGCGGCCGCGACGGGCGGAAGCAAAGCCGAAGCGGTGCCCGATACCGGCTTATAGCCTTCCGATGATTCATTGCCAGCCTGCATGGTGGTCGCGTGGGCCGTGGCTGGTCCGGAAATGCCGGCAGGCGCAGCACGATCATGGATAGCCACGACGCTAACGCCGGCGGATGGAACCTTGCGATGCATAGCGGGGGTAACAACCTCCACACGGGCGGCGGAAGCCGCAGCCGAAACGAGTGCATGGGCTAATCCCTTTTGCCGGCCGGTACTGTCGGCGGGTTTGGTGGCGGCGGTGTGCTGGGCTGCAGTCGTTGGTGCTGAAGGTATGCTTTGATGCACCACCCAGGCCGTAAATGCCACAATCCCGATCAGGGCGAGAATGAACATCAGTTGTTTTTCAGACATGCAGGATCCCCAAATCAGGCGGCACAACGCCGGAGTACACGGTCCGAGCCTCCCGGACACGGGAAGCCCAATGCAGTCCATTGCTAAAACATTGATACCCGCATGCACATTCACGCCGCACTCGCACCGGCCGGCTTGGCCAGGATCGGTGCTTCATGGGAATGAGCACCGGCGTTACGCAGGGGAGGAATTCCATTTCCGCCGGTTAAGTTGCCCTCTCTACACACTTTATTTTACCGGAAAGACCCCGCCTCCAGCAACGCCATGGAGATAACCAGGTCCACGGATCAATGGAGCTACAGGGCCATATTGATCAGCTATCGGACGCCGTCCGAAAAACCGGCCGCACCCGCAAACCGCTTGCCACCGGCGGCGGTTGCACACATACTAACGAAGGTAAACGCCGGGGTTGAAAGGTGCAGACCTGCGGACGTTGGTATTATTGGAGTATCGCCCCATGCCGAAATTAACTGTTGACGGAGTTGGCACGTTTGACGTACCGCAAGGCCAGCGACTGGTGAACGCCCTGGTCGACGAAGCTAAAATTGACCAGCTTCACGCCTGCGGCGGCATTGCCCGGTGTACTACGTGCCGGGTGGAATTTATCTCCGGTGAACCCACCACCACCACCCAGGCGGAACATGACGTATTGACCCAGCGCGGGTTGATAAGCAAACCGCATCTGCGGCTGAGCTGCCAGATTCTCTGCGATCATGACATGACGGTACGTGCCATAAGCCGCCTGGCCGGTACGGGCCGCAACGATGCCGGGGCACGCCCCGCCGATGCCATTACTCCCCCGCCGGTGATGCAGAATCGGTAACCGCAGGCCGGCAGTTTCATCTTGCCCCGCTTACAGGCTGTTGCCCCGGCACGCAGTTACCGCGAACCATTGAGCAATGCCGTCAACTGGGCTGCTGCGGCCCCGGCGCTGGCCGCTTGTGTGAGCCGCTCCATGATTTGCCGTTGCCGCGGTGTAAACACCCATGGCTCCCGGGGGTCGAAATCAAACAGATCCAGCGCCCTGGCCAACTGGTCCTGCAATACATCCAACCCATGGCCCGTAAGAGCACTTATTTTTATTGTCGCTGGCCAGCCCGGAAGTTCCTGACCCATCCAGCAAATGGGCTGATCTGATTTATTGATCACCAGAATCATCGGGCAAAACCGCCGGCCGGACTGCTGGATCAGATTCTCCAGCCAGTTGCACGTAGCCTTATCCGGTGCGGCGGTGCCATCCACCACAAAAATTATCACATCCGCCAGATGCGCCTGTTGATGCGTGCCGGCCATCGCTTGCACTTCAATCGGGTCATCGGTGGTGGTTCGCACTCCGGCGGTATCCACCAGCACAACCTGCACGGTAGCGCCGGCCGGGCCAACTTGCGCCGCGGTGTCAATCCAGTCGCGCGTGGTGCCCGGCTGATCGCTGGTAATGCTGCGCGGACGCCCGATGAGCATATTGGCAAGGGTGGATTTACCCGCATTGGGCGGACCGATGATGGCGACGCGCGGCGGTGTTATCAGGTGTTCCAGCGTGCCCTGGCGAACCAGCAGCCACTGGGCTTCGGTGGATATGCGCCACAGAAAATGATCCTCTGGAGTCTCCCGCGATGCCTGCTGCAGTCGCTGCAGGTTTTCGGCGGCCCACGCGCTTAGACCTCCTTGCCGCTGCGCCAAAAGCAGGCGAACACTACAAGCCGAAGTCGCTCCGGGCAGTGCCGTTAACACTTCGGCGGCGATCGCGGATTCATGCTCGTTCGCCCCGAAGCCACGTAGTATCCCGGCCGCCTTTTCCGCCGGGATCGCCGGCATGCCATGGCGAGCCAGCGCCGCCAGGATGGATTCCACCACTGCCGTACCGCCATGCACATGGATTTCAAAAATATCGGCGGCACGGCGAATCACAATTCCCTCGTCCAGCGATTCGCCGTTGTCCGTCAATTTCACCAGGTAGGCACGCAACATTTCGAAAGCTGTTTTTCGCCCTGTCAGGCCGGCCACGGCGGCCGCGGCCCCGGGCCCGGCAACTGCCAGAACCGCAATGGCCCCGACACCGGGAGGAGTCAGCACGGTCGCCAGGTTATCGGGTAAATCATTCATGCAGGCATAACATAATCGCCCCGGCAATATACCGCCAATGGTGAGAGCCGGCGCTGTGCTCGCGGTCATTGCTACCATCGAGTTCCATGTATCCGGAGTAATTGCCATCAGGCGGCTCATGAATTGAAAATAGCCGGAAATAGGGATCAACAGGGCTGCGTATGGCGACTGTGCCGGGTCCGGCAAAGTCTGGCGATGGGAAGTCAAGCAGGTATAATGCAGTACGCCTCCGCGGGAGGCCATTCTATGGTTGGCGAGTTGCCGTGCCACGGCTTCGGCCCACCATTGGCCCTGAAACCGCGCCCCCAACTGGATGGTGTTTTATGCGAGACAGCCTCGAACAACTTCTGCTGCAAATTGCCGTTATCCTGCTGACCGCAAGGTTGCTTGGATCTGCGATGCGTTATATCGGCCAGCCGCGAGTGGTGGGTGAAATGCTGGCAGGCATCGTCTTAGGCCCGTCCGTTCTCGGTCTGGCGGCCCACGGCGCGTGGCTCAAAATACTCTTTCCGGTGCATCCGGGCGGCCAACCGTATCCGGACCTGAATATCCTCAGTCAGCTCGGGGTCCTGCTTTTCATGTTTCTGGTCGGACTGGAACTGGACCCCAAACTGCTGCGTAACCAGGGCAAGGCGGTGTTGATCGCGGGAACGTCGAGTTTGACCGGCCCATTGATCGCGGGAATTATCCTCGGCGTTATTGTGTTCCCTACGCTGCACGGCCCCGTCAATAACGAATTTGTATTTGCGCTTTTCATCGGCACGGCCATGTGCATCACCGCCTTCCCAGTGCTGGCCAGGATCATCGCGGAACGAAATCTCCAGCGCACGCGGGTGGGGGCATTCGCTCTGGCCTGCGGCGCTTTCAATGATGTCATCGGGTGGTGTCTGCTGGCCCTGGTGATCGCCGTGTGCACCAGCGTCGGATTGGGCACGCACAAAGCGCAGTATCCGCTGGTCTCGGCGTCGATGACGGTGATATGGACACTCTGCTTTGGCGCTTTCATGTTAGTGGTGATGCCCAAACTCCTGCGACCCCTCCAGGTGGTTTATGAACGTCGCGGCTATTTATCCCGCAACACCTTGGCGCTTATCCTGCTGCTTTTGTTGATTTCCGCCTGCATCACCGAGTGGATCGGCATTCAGGCGATTTTTGGCGGCTTTCTTCTGGGGGCGGCCATGCCCGCGGAAAGCCGCTTCGTGCGCCATCTTACCGACAAGTTGGAGGACCTGGTACTGCTTCTGCTGCTGCCGATCTTTTTTGTCTACACCGGCCTGCGTACGCAAATAGGCCTGTTGGACACCTGGCACCTGTGGGAAATATGTCTGGTGGTGCTGCTGCTGGCGAGTGTTTCCAAACTCGCCTGTTCTTCACTGGCGGCCAAATTCGCCGGTCTTACCTGGCGGCAATCCGGCGTGCTGGGAGCATTGATGAACGCCCGCGGCCTCATCGAACTTATCGTGCTCAACATTGGCTTGAGCCTGCACGTACTTTCGCCGGCCATGTTTACCATCATGGTGATCATGGCCATTGCCACCACCTTCACCACCGCACCGTTGCTGTACCTTTGCTATTCGCCGGCACGCCAGCGGCGGGACGCCGCGGCCGAAGCACCCGAAACGGCCCCGGGTGAAACCCGTATTTTAACCATGCTTTCCTCCCCCCTCACCGCGGCCACGCTCACACGCATCGGGGCCTTGCTGCTGGCGGGTGATTCGGGCCGTATTCTGGCTCTGCATCTGGATAATCCGGATGAACACGAGCAGCGGCAAAACCTGCCCCATCCCCCGCGTGATCCAGTGGAGATTGCAATTCAGCAGGCGGCTGCCTTAAAAATTCCGGTCAATGCCATGAGTCTGGTCAGCCGCGATTTTGGCCGCGATATATGCCTCAACGCCGCACACTACCAGGCCCAATGGATACTGCTGGGCGGCCACCGCGGCCTGTTTTCATCCGCCCCCCTGGGCAGTCTGGCCGACGAGGTGCTGCGCGATGCACATCGCAATATTGCCATCCTTACGGCCAAGGAAATGGGTGAAATCCGTCGGGTCATGGTGCCGTACCTTGGCGAACCGCAGGATATCGGGGCTTTGATCGCCGCGGACCGGCTCGGCCGCAACCATGATTTGCGCGTCACCATCCTGCATGTGGTAAAGCCGGGTTCTTCAAAGGCGGCATCCAAAAACCTCGGGGTGCAATCACTGGTGGACCGTCATATATCCTCGGCCGGGGCCGCCAATCAGATTCACTTCCAAGTCATTGAAAACGATTCGCCGGCAGAGGTGGTGGTGCGGGAATCGAGCCATTATGATCTGATTATTCTGGGCATTGCCCCACAATGGCAACTGCACCATAAATTGCTGGGAAGATCGCAGCAGTCGGTCGCCGACCAAGCCCATTGCTCCGTCCTGATTGTGCAGGCCGCCGCCCCGCCGGCATCCAACCCGACATCACAGGCTGCTGCGGCACCGCCCAAGCCCCCTATTTGATGGAAATGGGTGCGGCGATAAACTCCGCCATGGCCATGAACCCCGCCAACGCCCGGGGCGATCCGCCGTGCAGGCCGGACCGCACTCCTGTCGGCAGCGCTGGTGGGCATGGGGACACCGGTTATTTTCCCAGATTAAGCCACTGCACTTCATCCGGCGTAAGCTTAACCTTTAGCACCTCGAAACTGCCGGCCGTTTCCGTAAGATTGCACGGCCCGATCAGCGGAAACGTTGGGAACGGCTGATATAAAACATACGCCAGTGCAATGACAATCGGCGAAACACCTTTGTCCGCGGCCAGTTTTACCGCTCGTTTCTTGCGCGCAAAGTTCTCCTTGGAATACCAGCAACGCACCAGTTCCGCGTCCGATTTATTGGTCGGACTGGATCGATCTGTAAAAAATCCCCGGGCTTGGCTGCTCCACGCCATCAGCGGCATTTGCGTCTTGGTAAACCACGCCCGCGATTTCGCATCCGACGCGGCAATACAGCCACTCCACACCGGATACACCATTTCCGCCAGGCTGAAATTATTGCTCACCGCCGCAAAACCGCGCAGCTTCTTTTTGGCGGCGTAACGGTTAAACGCATCCACCCGGGCCAGCGACCAGTTGGATCCGCCAAAACAGCGAATACGCTTTTTACGCCAGTGCTCGTTGAGCACATCCGCAAATTCACCCACCGGAACATCCGGGTTATCCCGGTGCATCATGTAAATATCAAGATAGTCCGTCTGCAGGCGATCCAGGCTTTCCAGCAGCTGCCGGCTCAGCGCTTCGGGATAACATTCCGGCGTATGCGCACCTTTGCCCAGCACCACCACTTTTTCCCGGATGCGCCGGTTTTTCACCCATTGACCCAGGGCCAGTTCGCAGCCGCCGCCGCCGCCATAAATATGCGCTGTGTCAAAAACATTGCCCCCGCGCTGGAAGTAATCATCCATCATGGCCGCCGCCATCGGAAATGTGTTGATCGTGACCTTGTCTACACCAAACACCAGTCGCGATACCGGCTTGTCTACACCGGCGATTTGACCGTATTGCATTTCCGGCTGCCCCCGGGCGCTTTGCACACGCAGTGGACCACCGTGAATCGGCAAACGCATTTTTTCCGGTTTTTCCGCCTCATATACCAGCCCGATGGAAGCGCGCCATTGATCCAAAGCTGCCATATTGCCCAGGGTGTCATTCCAGCTCATGGCCGGACTGGGGGCTTCCTGCCGCCCCGCCGCCACCGCATCGGCCACCACGTCCGCCTCCAGCGTGTAAACATTGGCAATGCCATCCACCAGAATTTCCCGCGGCTCTTTGCCGTTCTCATGGAGAATAATTTTGTTATTTCTTTCCTGAGGTATCCAGGCCCAGGGCAATGTAAGCCTGCCTGAGGTCCCCAAAATTACCACCTCGTTGGTCATACTGGACCCTATCGCCGTGCCCACCGATGCCACAATACCGTTGGCAAATTTCAGCACTGCATAGGTCGTTTCATCCACACCGGTCTTGGCGTGCAGAACGCCGCAGCCTTTGACCTCCGTCGGATTCAGAAAGTCCTTTCCCGCCGCAACCCCCGCCACCAGCCGGGCCATCGACATCGGGTAGCATCCCACATCCAGGATGCCGCCGCCGCCCAGTTCATTTTTGAACAACCGGCTTTCCAGGTTTTCACCGGCACGAAAACCAAAGGCGGCTTCAATCATGCGCACCTCGCCGATGGCTTTTTCGCGGATTAATTCCACCAGTTTTTGAATCAGGGGATGGCAGCGGTACATAAACGCTTCCATCAAAAATACCCCGTGCTGCCGGGCCGCCTCCACCACCTGCATGGTGTTGGCATAGTTAAGCGTCAGCGGTTTCTCGCACAAAATATGCTTGCCCGCGCGAGCCGCCAGCACCGCCCATTGCCCATGCATCGGGTGCGGCGTGGAAATGTAAACCGCCTGCACCTCGGGATCCGCCAGCAGTGCTTCGTAGCTGCCATGCCGGCGCACCTGCGCGTCCCCCAGAAAATCTTTGCCGAATTCTGCCGCCTTTTCCATGCTGCGGCTGCCCACCGCCACCAGCTTGTTTTTTTGCGAGGCTAAAACGCCCTTGGCAAAAGTTTTGGCAATACCGCCGGTACCAATTAAACCCCATTGCAATTTTGTATTCACCGAAATCAAAGCTCCGCGTAAAAATCCTGATCGTCATTAAACTCCTGGCGAAAATCATATTCCGCCAACAGAGCGGTATTATAGGCATATTTAAACGGCGCTTACAAGTGCCCTCACCGGAAGGGTTGCAGAAGGGCAAACATATTCCCGCCGCCCACGGCTGCACCATGGCTCTCGCCGCCATTGCCCGCTTGAGCATGGCTGCCGGTCCGCTTATAGTACCAGCCGTATTGTTCGCACGGAGCCTTTCTGCTACGGCCTTATTTGAGTGAGTCTTATGACTGAATCTTCCAATCCCCGCCGGGCGTTAATTACCGGCATCACCGGCCAGGATGGGTCTTACCTGGCGGAATTCCTGTTGGCCAAAGGCTACGATGTGCATGGCCTTATCCGCCGCTCGAGCACATTTAATACCGGCCGCCTCGACCATATTTATCAGGATCCGCACGTGTCCGGCAGCCGCCTGCACCTGCATTACGGAGATTTAACCGATGCCGCGGGTCTGCGCGATGTGCTCTCCAAGACCCGCCCCACGGAAGTTTACAATCTCGGGGCCCAGTCTCATGTACGGGTCAGCTACGATCAGCCTGTCTATACCGTGCACACTGATGCCCTGGGCACCCTGATGCTCCTGGAAGCCATTCGCGATCTGGGTCTGCCGGTGCGGTACTATCAGGCCTCTTCCAGTGAAATGTACGGCAAGGTGGCGGAAACGCCGCAAACCGAAGCCACTCCCTTTCATCCGCGCAGCCCCTATGCCTGCGCCAAGGTCTATTCCTACTGGCAGGTGATCAACTACCGCGAAGCGTACGGCATGTACGCCTGCAACGGTATTTTGTTTAACCATGAATCCCCCCGCCGCGGCGAAACCTTTGTCACGCGCAAAGTCACCCGCGCCGCCACCCGCATCAAGCTCGGCCTGCAGGATACCCTTTACATGGGCAACCTGGACGCTAAACGCGACTGGGGCTTTGCCGGCGATTACGTGCAGGCCATGTGGCTGATGCTCCAGCAGCAGCAGGCTGATGATTTCGTCATCGCCACCGGCGAAACCCATACCGTCCGCGAATGGATTGCCTTGTGCTTCCAGCTTTTGGGCCTGGACTGGGAAAAACATGTGAAAATTGACCCCCAGTATTTCCGCCCCGCGGAAGTGGATCTGCTGCTGGGAGATGCAAGCAAGGCTCGCAAAATCCTGGGCTGGAAGCCCGCCGTCGGCTTTGCCGATCTGGCCAAAATGATGATCGCCGCCGATATGCACCTGGCCGAAAACGAAAAATTACTTCAGCACGGCTCCCGCCGACACCCATCCGGAGATTAACCTCATGCGATATCTTGTTACCGGCGGCACCGGATTTCTGGGACGAGTGGTCTGTCAAAAACTGCGCCAGCGACCTGAACTTAAAGCCGATATCATCGTCTTGCGCAGCAGCGATTGCGATCTCACCCGCCAGGACCAAACCGAAAAAATGATGGCCGAAATCCGCCCCGATGTCGTCATCCATCTGGCGGCCCGCGTCGGCGGCATCGGTGCCAATCGCGAAAATCCTGGCCTGTACTTTTACAGCAACGCCATCATGGGCATTAACCTCATCGAAGCGGCGCGCCTCGGCAAGGTACGCAAGTTCGTGCAGGTGGGCACCATCTGTGCTTATCCCAAATTCACCCCGGTGCCGTTCAAGGAAGATGATCTGTGGAACGGCTTCCCGGAGGAAACCAACGCCCCCTATGGCATCGCCAAAAAATCATTGCTTACCATGTGCCAGGGTTATCGCCAGCAATACGGTCTCAACGCCATTTACCTGCTGCCCGTGAATCTCTACGGCCCCGGCGATAATTTCGACCCGCACAGTTCGCACGTGATTCCCGCCCTGATACGCAAGTGCGTGGAAGCCGGCCAGGCCGGTGCCCGGCACATCACCGCCTGGGGTACCGGAGCGGCGTCGCGCGAGTTTCTCTATGTGGACGATGCCGCCGAAGGAATCGTGCTGGCTACCACCAGCTACGACCTGCCCGAACCAGTGAATCTGGGTGCGGGACGGGAAATCACCATCCGGGAGCTTACTGAACTGATCGCCACATTATGCGGTTTTACTGGAAAAATAGTCTGGGATCCCACCAAGCCCGATGGCCAGCCCCGTCGCTGCTTGGATACCGCACGCGCCAGGGATCGCTTCGGCTTTATCGCCCGCACCAGACTGGAAGACGGCCTGAAAACCACCATCGAATGGTATCGCCGCCACATCGGCGGTATCCCGGCCCGTTGAGGTCATCACTATAGCGCGTTGGTTTCAACTCCACCCAGCCGGTGCAGCCGGCGGCGTTTCCACAGATATGCAGTAAAGATTAAGGATTCAAGGGCGGAAGTTTCATCAGGCCAGGCTATTGCCAAGAGTCGGCGACCAATGGCGTTGCGGCACTCCCAATCGCTCTCCCATCCAGATGGTAATGCCAAAGCCCACAAACCAGCCAATGGTGGAACCGGCGATGATATCGCTGTAAAAATGGGCCTGCATGACCATGCGTGAAAATGCCGTTCCCCAGGCCACGATCAAAAACAAAATCCGTCCGCGTGGCGAAAGGTAAATCATCACCGCCGCCATGGCAAACGCCGCGGTGGCGTGGCCGCTGGGAAAGCTTAAATCAACCTGGTTGATGAAATTGCGCATGGGTTCAAACAGGCTCAGGCCGTTATTGGTGTGGCCTGTGGGCAGACTTTGCCAGGCGGTGGCCAACCGGCTTGCGGCGGCCGCACCCAAATGGCCGGCCGAGTGTACCAGCGCCCAACCCCGCCGGGTCCAGTGAAATAAAAAACCGTGCTCATGGACAAATATGCCCGTATTCAGATACCCAATCGGGCGCAAACGTCCCACCAGCGGTTTGATCACCGCGGAAACGCCGCCCGCGCCGAGCACCCCGGCGATAAGCATCACCGCGGACTTCCAGCCCGCTGGATCGTACCAGAGCAGCACGGCCGCGACGAAAAGAACTTCCTCCGGCTCCCCGACATCTCGCAAAATTCGCCAGAGATTTTCACTGTTATGATACACGTGGGAATGCAGCGGCGGCGTCACGGTTCTCCACCATGGCGCGTGTGGATGCAGCTTGGCATTTTCCTTCACCCGGTCCCAGTTGTACGGAGCCTGATTACCCATGAACCAGCGTGTGGCTCGCCAGGCCATCGTATCCAGCCTGGCGTTGAAGCTCAGCAACGCCACCTCCGCCACCAGCACAAGTGCCAATATGATCAGATTTTTTTTCAGAACTGGATGCCGCAGCGACCACGATTGTTTCGGTGCATTCTGCGAACTCATTCAGCTATACCTTGTTAACATCACGCCTGGTTTGGCCATGCCGATCTTGTTGCCTCACCCGACCGCCCAAACCCGCCTCTGCCGGATCAAGCCGCGTTCAATCCTTAATGCCCACTGTCTGCTAACCGATCACCGCCCTGAGTGCGGTCCACATCATCCCACCGGAGCGGCGGGAGCCAGCGAAGCTTGACCCGTCGCGCCGCCACGCACAGGCTCGGTCCCTTCCGCCGCAGTGGCTTGCGGAACCGGCTTTTCATTGCTTTGCGCATTCAAGGCCTCGGCGGCTTGCGACGACGTCGTCCGGCGCCGGCGGTCTGACCGCTCAGGCCGATTTTGTTGCTGGAGTTTGTCCTGCTCTTCCTGGGCGATACGGCCGGCCTTGCCTTCCAGCACCGCCGCCGAAAGTTCTTTCATCACCAGGTCAATCGCACGCATGGCATCATCATTGCCCGGAATGGCAATATCCACCATGTCCGGATCGCTGTCGGTATCAATAAGACCGATGACGGGAATGCCCAGCTTCCGGGCTTCCAAAATGGCGTTGGCTTCGCGTTTGACATCCACCACGCACAAGGCCCCCGGCAGGCGTTCCATGTTGCGGATGCCGGCAAGGTTACGGAGAATTTTCCGGTATTCCCGTTTTAAGCCCGATTCCATTTTCTTGGAATATTTTTTGCTCACATCCGGCGATTCCAGAATCTGTTCCAGCTCCTGCAACCGTTGCAGCCGCGAACGAATGGTGCGGAAGTTGGTAAGCGTGCCGCCAAGCCAGCGTTCCGTAACCACCGGCATCCCGGTCTGTTTAGCTACGTCGTCAATCACCGCCCGCGCCTGGCGTTTAGTGCCTACAAACAGCACATCCCGGCCGCCACCGACCAGACGCCCTAAAAACCGCTGCGCGGCGATAATGCCTTTGAGCGTTTCGCGAACGTCAATAATGTGAATTAAATTGCGCTTGCCGTAGATATACGGCTTCATTTTCGGACACCATCGGCTGGTGCGATGACCAAAGTGAATGCCCGAATCAACAAGTTCCCGAACCAATTGCTGGTTGGCCATTAGAAAACCCCCGGGTTATAACAGCGATCTCGGAAGCCGGCTGGTGAAGCTTCTTACCACCGCTTATGTGTGTCGGCGACAAAACGCCGGCACATAAAATAAGCTATGCCGCGATCCGGGCAACGCCCCGGAACTCTATCGACATCCAGCCAAGACTAATTATGTTACCCGCCGGCGGTAGTCAGGTCAACTGGCCAAAGGTGGACCCAACCATAATAGAAATGTCCGCTTTTTTTAGGCCGCCAAAAGGGTGGAATTGGCGCTGTGCCAAGCTGCCACGGGGTCCGGAGCATCTCTCCATTTTCCACTCAGGCAACGTGCACCCGTCGTGCGTTTTTCAGAATGCGGGCGGTAACCGCCCGGGCCTGGATCTCCAGCGGGGCGTTGGCGTAGCCGAAAGAAATGCAGTTTCTAATATACCTGTCAATATACTCCTTTACGCCTCCAAGTTTTTCCATCTGCGCCACATGGACGAAATGATGCACCATCGCAGCACGATCCTCCTGATGCTTGCGCAACAGGTAAATTCCATAGCCAAAGGTCATCGCTACGGTGTTGGGGCGGATCAGTTCCAGGTTCGGCGCAAGTTTCCTCATCAATCTTGCGCCATGGACGCGCAGTTGGTCTACCAACTGCAGACGAATCTGTTCCGGCCGTCGTACTCCCGCCAGGAGTGCGTCCTGATTCTGTGCCGCCGAGAGCGGCACACCGCTGTTCAAAATAGAGCGCTGTTCATCCGCAAACCAGCACTGAATATGCGGCATAATGGTGGCCAACATCTTGGTATCAACAAACAGGGCCATAGACTCTCTCTTCCGCGACCTCTCCTCTGCTGGTGTCATCGGCATTTTAGTTATCGCCGCATTATATCCCGCTTCAGTGGCGTCCCTGCGCGAGACACGTTATTGGACCTCGCCGGCCCAAAGATATCCCAGCCCGGCCCCAAAAATCTCGAGTTTTGGCTGCGGCGCATCGCCAAAGCTTTCCTGTAAATCCATGGTGTCCAGAACTTTGCAACCGGAGTTGGCAATCCACGCTAAAGCCGTCATCGGATATTGGCAAGAGCCTCATCTGGTTGCCTTGAAACGCCATTGCGGCGAAACTATATACTATGTTGGCTTCGCTTGGCCGGTCGATGAGACCAAAGTGTAAAAGCGGTTAAAGGTGGCGGCATGCTTAAAGATCAAACCCGGAACATGATTGTGGGCCTGACATTTATTGTCGCGGCCGCAGCTTTTGTCCTGGGGATATTTTTTCTCGGGAAACTTCCGGCGCTGGGGCCTAACGCACCGTACCGCGTAACCGTTGTCGCCCCCAATGCCGCCGGTCTGTCTTCCGGCGATGTGGTAAGTCTCAACGGCGTAACGATAGGAACGGTCTCGGAAGTTTTCCTGCCGCCGCATTACGCCAATGCCGACATCAGGTTATCCATCTATCAGAAATACACGCTGCCCACCAATATCAACGCGAAGATCGACACCCGCACAATCGGTACATCCTACGTGGCGCTGTGGGTACCCCAGCCGAACGCCCCCACCAATCTGCCTAAGGATGGCACAGCCATCATTCAGGGTTCCACGGCCAGTTCCAGTCTTATTCCCAAGTCCGTGGTGACGGATTTTACCTCCCTGAAAAGTGACTTTGGCCGGCTCAGCAAAAGGCTTGATCGCGTTGCTGATGACCTGCACACGCTGCTCAAGCCAGTGAAATTAACCGCCGCCCAGGCCACCGGAAAAACCGCCTCTTCCGCCAACCTTGGCAACCTGAGCGCCCTGGTGCAGCGGCTGAATGTGACCATCCAGTCCTTTAACCGGCTGATGGCGGATCAGAAACTGCAGGCGCAAGTCCGGGAGATTGTGGCCAATGCCGCAGCCTCATCGAAGGAACTCAAGGCCATCCTAACCAGACTCAACGGGACGGTTACCCGCGCCAACACCGTGCTGGCCAGCGCCAATCATGCCGCAGCCAACGTGGGTAAAGCAGCCCGCAGCACACAACGCAAAATTGCCGCCGTGAGCGTGCATTTGACGGATTTGCTGGAGCACCTGGATACGATTACCCAGACCATTGCCGCCGGGCACGGAACTGCCGGGCGCTTCGTGAAAGATCCGCGGTTGTATAACTCGCTGCTGGATTTGACCCATGAACTCAAGGGTACCGTCAACGACCTCCATGCCCTGGTCAAGCAGATACAGGCCAATGGCGTAAAATTAAACCTGCATTTTTGATAACACCTGCCGGAACCCCCACCGGTCTGCCGCGACAGGCCCCGCCACAAAAGCAAGTGGCATGGGGCATGCCCCCCCTGCTGCCGATTCCCCCAACACAACCATGTAAGGATGGTTCTATTTTAAGCTTCCAGCAGCATGTCCATGGCAGCCACACGGTCCAGCGCCAATCGACGCCGCACGGCCAAGTTCGGCGTGTCCTGGCCGAGGGCCTCTGCTTTGGCTCTTTCCCGGTCCACAAATTCTGCGGTAATCTGTTTTTCGGGCAGTGCTTCTTCGGCGACAATGTTAAGGACATTATCGTTCATCTGAGCGTAACCGCCGTTGACAATAAAGCGGGTGCTCTCCATACCCATATCCAACTTCAAAAGGCCAACGCCCAGGCGGGTAACAAACGAAGCATGCCGGTTAAGCACGCCCAAGCCGCCATCGTGTGCGGGCAAAATAACCATGGTCACCTCCCCGTCAAAAACCAGTGCATCGGGAGTTGCCAGTGCCGCCTTAAATGGAGTGAACGCCATATTCTTAATCCCCTACGCCAAACCAGCCCTCAGGATAACCAAAAACGCCGCAATCCGCCACCGCCGACCGGGCGGTTCCCAACGCCGGATTGCAGCCCCAGCCCCCCCCATTGTAGCTGCGACAAAGCACCAGTCGTTGTGTAAGGCCCCGCAGTCTGATCATCCGCTGGCCGTCGCGGACAGGGGCCGTTATACTGCCGCTGTAATTTCGGCAGTGCCGAGGCCCATACGGTTCACAAGGAGAATTCAATGCCCGACCATGATCTGTTACTGGCCGAAGCCAGAAAACTCGGCAACCTCATCGCCGCCCAGCCGGCCATGAAGACCTATCAGGAAATCGTGCGGCAGTTGGATCTGGACCTGGCGGCCAAAAACTTACTTCGCCAATTTGATGAACTGATGGAATCGCTGGCGGCCAAGGAGGCCAGCATGCAACCCATTGAAATTGCCGAAAAGCAAAAAGCCCAGTCGCTTCAGCAAAGTATTGCAATTCATCCGTTGCTCAAGCGCCTGATGGCGGCTCAGGGGGAATATATGGATCTCATGCGCAAGGTCCAGGAAGAAATCAGCGCCGGCATCACCCAGCCCGCCTCCACCATCGCCCGGCCCGATCCGGTTTCCAAACTTATCATTTAAACCCAAAGCATTGGCCCTCTCGGCCGGGGTGGCCTTCCCGCAGCCGCACCGCTACTTGCCCTCTGGCAAAACCATCACCTGGCCGTTCCAACCGCCACTGCGACCCGTGGGCGACCTCATGTCAAAAAGCGGCTTGCCGCGAAACCGCCGATGGCAAAACGGATAACCCAGCGGTTGGTACGGAGGATATATTGGTCCAACCGTGAAAAAGCCGGGATAATACGCCGGCAGCAGCGGGGCATTGTCCTGCACAAGCGCAGCAGCGGGAATGGGGCGCGGCAGCGCGGGCAACTGCCAGACCACGGGCAAGCCGATCAACCCCGGCCGCGGCACAAAACCGGTGGAACCGGATGCGGGCGGCTTAGGCTTTGCCGGAGGCGGTACCAGATCCGTGGGTAACATCAATTGCTGATTGCCGGTGTACTGCGTCTGCACCGGATGGGTCTGCATTTTATGGGCGACCCGGCGCATCTGCTGCATGGCGGCGATGATGGCATCCTTTTGCCGGAGCAATTTGGTTTGCAGAGCCTGCTGGGCGTTTAACTGCGTGGAATAATTGTTAATCAGCAACTGGGTGTCGAGGTTATACACACCGGTCTGCGTGGCATAAAATTGCTGCTGAACCTGTAAATTCACAATCTGGATGGTCAGGTTGCTGATCTGCACGGCCACCTGCTGGAGTTGCTGCTCGGTATTGTCCAGATCCCGACGCGCTGTATTGTACTGCGTTTGCAGCGCGGCCTTGGCCTGATGATACGCCTGGATACGCTTTCGCAACTTCCGGAACTGGGCCTTGGTCACCCACGTATCTCCGTAGCGATACAGACCAAATCGCGCCATCTTCCTTTGCATCTGCATATCCGCCAGGTGAAACGATCGCGCTAGATTTTTATACAGCACGGTATTACGGGAGTGTTTGTAGCTGTGCAGGGCGGCGGCGATGTTGTCCAGCAGCATCCTACTTCCCGCCGCCAAGGGCAAAGCGCTGGCATAATCACGCAGCGCTTCCGGTTCCAGCCGCTGCCGGAATGCGACAATAGCCAGATCGTTCCAGCCGACGGGATGATCCGGCGCAGCCTGCACTGCGTGATGAAAATCGCGGCGGGCCGCGAGGATGTAGCCCATGCGATATTGCGCCACGCCATCGACAATCAACGCATCATAAAATTGGGGAAAAACCTTCAAGACCGCTGCGGTCTGGCTGCGGGCCGTGGCCCATTGGCCAGCCTTCAGGTGCCTGAGAGCCACTGCTGTTTGTGCCTGCAGGCTTGCCAGTAATTCATCCCGCCGGGCCGGAGAAACCCAGTGTCCGCCAAACTTGACCCACCCCTTGGCCTGAATTTTCCGGTATTGCGCCAGTGTTTGCCGTGCCGCGGAAAGGCTCGGCGAATGGGGGTATTTTTTCAGATACGCCCTGGCCATCGCCATGATCTTTTTAAGATTCGACGATTGCGCTATTTGGCCCTGCAGCGTTTGCCAGGCCTGCCGGGCTGCGGCCGGCGTATTGGCCGCCGGCCCCATCACAATGCCGGTCACCGCGTCCAGCGGAACCTTAAAAGCAGCCCCCTGGTCCGGTTGAATCACGTACATATCGCCTTGACGATACAACGTGCCGGAAACCACGCGATTCCCCGTTAAAGATATCTGATCGGCGGAACTGACGGCTCTCGAGAGCAGCATGGCTCCAACCCACAGGCCTATCGCCAGAGGTGCAACCAAGGCTCGCACGGCTGGGCCATGTTGAGAAATCATGGTTGAACCTCCTTGGAGCCGCGTAACACCGCTTCTACCAAGATCCTACGCGGTCCGGGTCATGCACCGCTGTCTTTATTATAGCTAAATCAACCCGGTGGGGCCAAGTTGCAGTTGCAACGGCGCAATGTGCAATGCCGGAAAACCGCGGCGGCAATTGACGTATTTCGTCACGGTCTGTATGTTGGGATTCTATTGGCCCTAGTGCCATTTACTGGAGAGATGTCCGAGTGGCTTAAGGAGCACGATTGGAAGTCGTGTGTGGGGGTAACTCCACCGTGGGTTCGAATCCCACTCTCTCCGTTTTTTCGCGCCAGCGGCGCAGCAAGTCTTTCGTAGCTCTGCCCACCCAACACCGCCATCCGCTAGATGATATCTAACTCCGGCAGACCCCGGCTAAACACGACCCAACAATCTTGATCACGCCAAGCAATCGTCAGCCATTCCCCTGGTACGCCATCTCCACGCTCTTGGACCAGAGGTGTATCGGCTTCGGCCGGCAGCCTGAGATGAGATACCTTGCAGCGATTGGCCGCTTCCACTATGGTAAATTTCCGGTGGCCAGGCGGCCAAAAAATGGCTATCGGCTGGGTTAAACCGCGAAAGGATGCCATGCGCAAAACCAATCTTTTAACCGTTTTTCTCATTGTTTTTATCGACCTGGTGGGCTTTGGCATTGTGCTGCCCAACTTACAGCTTTATGGTCAGCAATTCGGCATCAGCAATTATTTTTACCTCACACTCATCGGCGTTACCTACTCATTTTTTCAGTTTCTCTTTGCCCCAATTCTGGGCCGCTGGTCGGACCATATTGGCCGCCGGCCTGTACTCATCATCAGCCAGATGGGCACGATTATCGGTTTTTTAATGCTCTTTTCCGCGGACTTTTTCCCAATGAGCGCCTTGGGCATTGCTCTTATCTTCATCTCCCGCATGATCGACGGTATCAGCGGCGGCAATATCTCCACCGCCAATGCTTACGTAGCCGATATCACCACCCCGGAAAACCGGGCCAAAGGAATGGGAGTCATCGGAGCCGCTTTCGGACTGGGTTTCGTCTTCGGTCCTGTCATCGGCGGAACGGTAAGCTGGGTGTTGGGCTTGCAGTGGGTGCCCTTGGTCGCGGCGGCTTTTTCGCTGGTGGCCCTACTGCTGACTATTTTTACCCTTGGCGAATCGCGCACCCCCAATGCCGCTTCCAACGATGCCGCCAAACGCCGCTTCAGTCTCCGCGGGCTGGAACGTGCCCTGGCCCGCCCCATCATCGGGCCGCTGATTCTGCTGTTTTTTCTCAATGGATTTGCTTTTGCCGGCATGGAGCAAACGCTAAGCCTGCTCATTCAACATCGTCTTTACCCGCTCCAACCCACCAGCCAAACCAGCTTGCCACCCGCCGCTGCCGCCAATCCGCGCCGCCACCAAGTGCCAGCCGCCCTTGCGGCCCCCATGCCCTCCACCGCGGCCTTCCGCACTCTGCAGGATGACAAAGCCAGCCGGGCCTCGGGCTATCTCTTCGGCGTCATCGGAATCGTGATCGTGCTGATTCAGGGCGGCATGATCGGGCGGCTTACCAAAAAATACGGCGAAACCGCCCTGGCCATCGTCGGCCCGCTGATTATTGCCTCAGGCATGGTGCTCATTGCGGTTCCAGTGCATTGGGCCTGGGCCTGGACCGGCTTCTTGGCCGGCGGCGTGTGCTTAGCGCTGGGCAGCGGTCTTTATACCCCCGCCATGCAAAGCATGATCAGCCGCCACGCTGCCGCCGAAGACCAGGGGGAAATTCTCGGTGCCAACCAGGGCATGGCCAGTTTGGCCCGGGCCACCGGACCGATACTGGCCGGCCTTCTATTTGAATACGTGATGCCGGCCTCGCCTTATTACGTATCGGCGGTGTTCAGTGTGATCGTGGCGCTGGCTATTTTCATGGGCCGCAAGCGATTTCGCCCGCCCGCACCCATCGCGGCGACGGAAAGCTCGCCGGCGTCCGCTTAACTGTGATATCACCAGCCCGGGCGGCCGTATCTGTCCTGCGGAGGCGGTTGGCAGCCGGGCCAGAAAAGCCAAAGGCCCCGGCACTTGTGCCGGGGCCTTTTTTTACGATCAGGCTCTGGAATGGGCGTTCAGGCCGAGAGTCTGTTTCGGCGGCGCACCAGCAGCAGTGCTGCGATGGCCGGGGCCAAAAGCGCAAATCCAGCCGGCTCAGGAAGAGTGCTGGTGGGATCGGGAATAAAGCCGATGCCCGCCGGCTGTCCAAGCCCGGTAACCACCGGTGTGAGCAGGCCCGTGTTAAAGTTAAGCATGTCGAGCCAGTGGTTGGTCTTGTCGGAGGAAAAGGCCTGGTTAAGAGAAAAACCATTGTTGGCGGTGAGCTGGTAGATGATGTTGTTTTTAACATCCGCAAACAGCAATGTGCCCCTGGTGCTGGTGGCAAAACCGGTTTCATCGGTATTGGCCGGAGTCTGAACACCGCCGGAGAGGGTGTAAAGATTCAATGTTTTAAGCATGGCGGAAGTGGTTCCACCATTGACCCCGGTGATCGAGTTGGGTTTCATGATTTCCGTAACAGTCGCGCCGCTTTCATTGGCCAGCAGCAGGTTGCCGCCCGGAGTTACATCCAGCGAGTCCGGATCAAAGATGTTGGGGTTGCTCAGGGCCGACCCCGTGGCCTTATTGATCGCCGGATCATTGCCCCACACCACACCCTGGACGGTGACGGTGTTGGGATACGAGTTGGAATCCAGGCCAATGCGGTACAGAACCGGGTGGGAATTGATATTGTTGCCGCCAACGTCTCCGCCGTTGTCGGGATTGGAACCGGAAGCATAGAGAAAGCCATTGATAAATTGGAGCCCATCAAAACCGCCGCCATGCGGCGAAGGGTTGGGGTAGCCGTATTGCGTCATGGTATCGGCGCCGGTGTTAATGACGGTCAGGTGCGAGTTTCCATCCTCGTTTTCGTCGGTGTACAGAAGGCCATCGGGGCCGACAGCCAGGCCTTCCACGTGTCCTGGAATTCCGGCAAAAGTGTGTTCGACGGTACCGTTGGTGGAATATTCCACCACGGTGCTGGTCAGCCCGTTGGGGCCGTAACTGCCATCGCCGGCAACTCCATTGCCGTAGCCGACAAACACGTTGTTGCCGGAGACGGTGATGTCATCGGGGGCGGTGGCACCTGCCGGCGCGGCGGCAAATACTGATAAATGGTAGCCGGCGGCGGCTACCGGTGCGCCGAGGGCCGGTACGGCTGTGGCCGCTGTGCAGAGTGCCAGTGCGGCCAGCGCGGCACCGCAACGGAAACGATGAGAGAACTGCGGGGTGAACATGGGATGCTCCTTTCAAAAAAAAATTGCCGCGGCCAACATCGATCGCGGCTTCAATTTAATAGTAGGTTTGCGGAAATGGCCGAATGTATATTTCTGGATAATATTACAACAGCACTTGGTGTAGTTGACGGCAGTGATTGCAAATGGCCTGATGGAACTTGAATCTTAAAGGCGGCGGGATCGCGCGTCGGGTTGGTCACGTGGCAAAGATGGAACGCCGAATTGTTTTTCCGATTCTTCAGGCCTACCGTGGCGCTGATCATACATACGTCCAGCGCATCATTCAGCGCCGTCCGTGTAAGAGTAGCAAGATGTCTTCAAAGCCTGCCCGCATTTCCACCACTGTCGGCGTTAGCATAGAGCGTGGGCGGCATGCCGCTATTGAGGTAGATCAATCGGTTGCTCGTCGGGGATTTTGATGGGAGTCCGTGAATAAAAGAGATAGAGCGACTGCACCGCCGCGATGTACAACCCGACGATAATCAGAACCCCGCCGAAGGTCCACGTGCCCAGTGAAAAAATGGGAACCAGCGTCACCGGGCGAGAAGCGGATGCGGCCGTTGGGGGATAATAGGCCACCAGGAAGGTCTGGCCGATCTGAGCGTCCGAGGTGCCATGGTAGGCCAATTGGAGACGGCCGGTGTGGAAACTTCCGTCCGGCGCGCGATAACGGGCAAGAAAGTGGAAAGTGTTGGCAACATCGTATTTTACGTCACGCTTGGCTGTGAAAATCCGATCGGGTTTACCAGGGTGGGAGACCACCTCTGTCGTGATTCGGGCGTTAGCACGCGTGCCTTCAAAGAACAGTCGCAGAGGCGGATAAATACTGCAAAACCCAACGGCGGCTACCGCCAGACCAAAGACTGCGAAGAACAACTTGGTTCCGGAATAACCTGGAGTATAACTTTTCATGGCTTAAGTTCCTTATCTACCGGAGCGGCACTGGAAAGCTTCGATACCGGCCGCAGGCTACGCCTGTACTTCGGGCGTGGCCATCTCTTCTTCAACGCCGGCCCGGTGGATCTTACCTTTCCGCTCAAGCCAGCTTATGCCCATGGTGATACCGACGGCCGCGATTCCGCCGAAAATTGTCAATAAGTAGCCGGCAAAATAATCGTTGACTCGCGGAGAGTAGGAACATTTCACAACAGATTTGGCAACAGGAAGATTGTTGCCAATACTGATCTTAAGGGCGTCTTCATAGAGGTGCTCGGCAGCGCCCAGGTGAGCCTTCGCGGCGAGCAGGGAATCTGTCCCGGACGTCCCGGATGCGAGTGCAACCGTCGCGGGCCAACCGCGGGCCAAACGTCTTGCGACGGCATCGGATACCTTGAATGTGGTCGGCGGCGGTGGCAATGTTTTGAAAACCGCCGTCAGGTTCAAGCCCGGACCAGAAGCGCGACGGGTGAGGGCCGCCGCCTTCTGCTGGAGGATGGCATCGTGCAGATCGGTCCATAACCCCGAAAAGAAAGGGTGTTCCTTATGCGGGTGCGGAATGTCCGCATCGTAAACGATTCCACCCGGGGCTTGCACGATGACATCTTTCAAATACGAATGAGCCGCGAGTTCTCTTGCCATTTCGCGAACTTGGAACACCTCGGCCGCAGAGGTCGTGGCGAGCGACAGCCGCAGCGTGTGCTTGGAAGTCCACCGGCAACCGCTCACCTGAGTGCCGGGAGGCACCAGTACGCCGGCCAGTGCCTTTTCCAGAGCCATGTGAAACGCGGCGTCATGCTGTTGAAGCACGGCCTGGTTTTTTGTCCGGGAGGCTTGCTGTGCTGCCGGGTCGGTGGTGCGCAGTATCCAGACATTGCTGTCCTTGGAATACTCACCCGGAGCAAACCAGGCGCTGCGGAAGAGCTTGGCGGGGGTAACCATGGCAAGGTTGGGATGACTTCGAACCGCTTGGTCGAGCACCTTGACAATCTGTTGGTCACTCATGGGATGAGAGAAGACCACCATGGCACGAATGCCCGCATGGGGCATAACCCACCCGGAATAAAGGCTGATCCAGGCCCCCATCACACTGCCCAGAGCAAGACCGAAGAAGTTGCGAAGCAGGGCCAGGCCCGCCGCCGCGGTGCCCATCTTATCGCGGGGAATGTAATCGTATATTAAAGGGTAACTTACGACGCCGGAGAGCGTACCGATGGCGGCCCCGATCTCGCCAAAGAGAAATATCTGGAAAAGGGTGGGGCGATGGTCAGGCAGGGCATACATGACAAACAGATAGTAGACGATGCAGGTGATGATGTTGGCGATGATGCAGGCCTGGTAGACACGCAGTTTATTGTACTTGTCAGCGAGAAAACCGGTAAGAAAGGTGATGGGGATTAAGATGACCGCGCCAATCGCGACGTTGTTGCCCATTTCCTGCTTGGTGTAGCCCCACTGGTCGGTGTATAGCAGGATACCCAGACCGCCAAGCCCGAGACCGTAGAGAGCACTGGAAAATGTCAAAAAGTAGATCGGCAGAAATTTGAGTTCAAACACGTCAACGAAAAACTTGCGGACAAAATGCCACAGGGAGATGGTTCCTCCCATGGCCTGCCGCACGGTCTGGCGTTTCGCCGGAGGCAATTCCTTCACCCCCAGGATCACCAGCAGAAAGTTGGCCAGATTCATCAAGGCCATAATGTAGAAAATAAGCTTTTCGCCGGTAACCTCGCCGAAAAGGCTCCAGGGCCAGGCGGTGTACAGGTCGTCAAAACGCCCGATCATGAAGGCGAAAAACGCCATTATTGCAAAATTGATCACCAGCGAGTGCACGATGGAGGCCCGGCCGCGCTGGTGCGGCGGAATGATTTCCTGCGTCAGCGGTTCAAACGTGGGCCCGAGCGCGCCGATGACGTTTCCGGCCACCAGCAAAATTAAAAGCATCACGAGGTTGTTGGCATAGGGAATCAGCAGACCGGTTAATACCGCCGGGAAGCCCAGCACCAGTAAAGGTTTACGCCGTCCCCACGGTGTCCAGATGAGATCGGAGATATAAAGCATCACCGGCGTGAGCACATAGCCAACAATACCGTAGCTGACGCCCAGCGTGGCGATGACAAAAGGATTATTGGTGAATTTGCGCAGTTCCAGGGTAACAACGGTGCCAAAGGCAATAGACACAAAAATGCCAAAGGCCCAAGGCATCATGGTGATAATGACCCACAGCCACGGCACCCGCTTGAGTCGAGTTATCATCATAAATAGGGCACTCCGTCGACTAGACTGCGACCGGGGCTTTCCGCCTGGTTGTCCATAACTAAGCTCAATTTTGCGAGATTGCCCCGTTCTCCGCTAAAATTAGGGGTGGAATGAACACGTGAGAATTTATGCGATGGTTCTGGCGGTGTCAACCAATGCGTTCAAAACCGTTGTGACTGGCACCGTTGGCCTGTCGAGCATCGTTCGCTCGACCGTGCAGATGTTCCCATCATTGCAGCCTGACGCAGTGCAATCCGACGACCATCGCGTTGGCCACGTGTGTGGCACAGTGGTATGGCATTTGGCTTTGAGGCCGAACTGGCGGGCAACGGCAGAGGAAATACTCCCTGGACTGGTAAAAATCCGGGACTTAACCCATGGATAACCCTATCCTAGAACGGCCAGGCTGCAGGCGGTTGACCTTTGTGATGATTTTGGGCAACATGACTAGTAACGGTCGGGATGCTATCAGGATTGCTACCACCAGAATTGCCTGCGGGTGAGGTTCTCAAGCCCTCTTCCCGGCTTACCGCGGGCCGCGCACTGCCGCACAGAGGCGAACGCACCGGCGAATCGTATATGAAGATACCGGTGCCAAGCCCCAACGTGTTGGAACAGGCACCGGGCGATATTGCCTCGCTGTTGGAGCGTTTTCGCAGCCTGAAGACTTAGCAGGTGTCACAAACGATGATTGTTTCCGAGCAGACCAGGTCGATGAGCGACAACACCAGCGAATTGTGGACGCTGGTGCGCCGGCGCATCGGCTGGCAAAAAATTCTGCTGGGACTGCTGCTCTTTGCCCTGTCGCTGCTGGCAATCTGGCCGGGGATCTTTGGCGGGCGAATCTGGGATGACGGCCCGCTGATTTTCCATAATCCATTGATTAAAGATCCCTGGGGAATTCTGAAATTCTGGGCCACACGGCATACCCCGGATTATTTTCCGATTACCTCTTCTACATTCTGGATCGAATGGCGGCTGTGGGGCTTTGATTATTTTGCCTGGCGCGTGATCAACGTAGGCTTTCATGCCCTGGGTGCCGTCCTTTTGTGGCGCGTGCTCAAGCAACTGAAAATACCCGCCGCCTGGCTGGGAGCGGCCCTGTTTGCGGTACATCCGGTGACCGTGGAAACAACCGTATGGATAGCCGAACTTAAAAACACCCTCTCTTGGGCGTTGTTCATGCTGTCATGGATGTTGTATCTGGATTTTGACGCCATAGCAGCCGCCAATGCGACTCTCCGCGGCGATACATCGGAGTATTTGCCCGTAACCCCGGGGCCTGAGCCAGGTAAAAAATGGTGGCTTTACGGCTTTTCCCTGGCCACATTCGAACTGGCTTTGCTGGCCAAAACTACGGTGGTGATGTTGCCGGTGCTGCTGCTGCTTTGTGCATGGTGGCGACGCAACAAGCTGCAGTGGGCGGACTTGTGGCACACGGCGGCGTTTTTCACCGCTTCGCTGCTGATGGGAATCATCACCATCATCTATCAATGGGGTAACGCGTCGATCCGCGGATATACCCGCGGTATCGGAGCACGCATTGCCGGCGTGGGATGGGAAATCTGGTTTTATCTGGGAAAGGATCTTTATCCACATCCGCTGCTGGAAATTTATCCGCGATGGGTTATTCCAACGGAGCAATGGTGGGCCTGGCTGCCGGATGCGGCGCTGGTGGCGGTGCTGGCGGCGGCGTGGCGGTATCGGCGTGGTTGGGGCCGACCTGTGCTCATGGCGCTGGGCGGCTTTTGCATTGTGCTCCTGCCGGTGCTGGGTTTAGTCAAGATGTCCTATTGGATTCACTCACTGGTGGCAGACCATCTGCAATACCTGGGCGTACCCTTCGTAACCGCTTTTTTTGCCGGTGTCGGCGGAACCATGGCAGCCAAATACCGAAATCTACGGATACCGGCGGTGATACTGGCCGTGGCGGTCTTGATGCTGGAAACAGGCGTTTCCTTTTATCACAGCCGCATTTTTGCCGTCCCCGAACACGTCTGGCTGCATACGCTGGAATATAACCATGGCAGTTGGGGAGCCTACATGAACAAGGGCGTGGCGGAGCTCAACGCCAAGGAATATATCCAAGCCCGCCGCGATCTGGATACCGCCCGGCGTTTGAACAATCATAGCGGCGGCATCAGCTATGACTTGGGGTTGATGTATCTATCCCGAAAAGATTACCCCAAGGCCCGGCAGGAATTCATTACCGCTCTGAAAGCCAATAAATATCGCCCCCTGGTCATCGGCAGCCTGGCCCATTGTTACCTGAAAATGGGCCGGCCTCACAAAGCCCTGGCCGATTTATATCGTGGCCTGAAGATGATGCCCGGTTCCGCCTCGCTGTGGTTTTCGGTCTCCGTGGTACTGGATAACCAGGGCCACTATGCGCAAGCTCTGACTGCAGTCACCCACGCCATTAAACTCAACCCCTACGATCCGCTGGCCCGCTATGACCGGGCTTATCTTCTGGAAAAAACGGGCCATTGGCATCAGGCTTTGGCCCAATATCACGAAGCATTGGAAAGATTGCCCGGCTTTTTCCAGGGTCATTACATCTATGCCAAAGCCCTGTTTAAGCACGGACACCTCGGCGCAGCGGCGGCCCAGCTAAGCGACATCATTTTGTTGCACCTGCCGAGCGCCCAGGTCAACTGGCACGTACACCAGTTGTTGACCCGCGTGCTGCAGGCGGAAGGCCATCCGCGGCAGGCTCAAAAGCAATTGGCCCTGGCCCGTCGCTATCAGGCCGCGGCGACCAAGCAACAACCGCATCACGCCGTAAAAATTCCCGGCCAACCGACCTCACCAGCCCGACCGTAACGCTTGGATGCCACAACCCATGAAGCCAACACCCCCTGTTTCCCCTCTCTCCGGGCTGCCGACGGACCTTTCCATCGCCGGCCGGTCAGGGCGATTCCGGCTGCTCCGGTGGCCCTGGACCTCCCCGTGGCTGGCAATTGTGGGCCTTTTGGCGGCAAGTTGGGCCGTTTATGGGCCACTGGTTCATGCCGGTTATATCTGGGATGACGCCGGCTGGATCTACCAGAATCCGGTGCTGCGCCATTGGCACGGTCTGTGGCTTATCTGGTTTAAGTTTGGCGACACCATTCAATACTATCCCCTGACGTTCACTGGATTTTTTCTCCAATACCGGCTTTGGGGAAGCCATCCGCTGGGCTATCACATCGTCAATATTTTGATGCAGGCGGTGGCGGGAATTCTGCTCTGGAGAGTGCTGCGTCGCCTGGGTTGCCGGTGGGCCTGGCTGGCGGCGCTGCTGTTTACCGTTTATCCGGTGCAGGTGGAAACCGTGGGCTGGGCTGCAGAGCAGAAAAACCTGCTCAGCGGCATTTTATATTTTTGCGCGGTGCTATTTTATCTGAGATTTCTGGGTTTCGGGGAGCAAACTCCGCCCGCGGCGCGGCCGGCTTACCGCTGGTATCTTGTCGCCACCCTGTTTTTCGTGCTGGCGCTGCTGGCCAAAACCGCCGTATGCACACTTCCGGCAGTGCTGCTGGTGATCATCTGGTGGCAGCGCGGACGCGTGCGTTGGCGCGATGCCCTGGCCACCATTCCCTGGTTTATTCTGGGCCTGGCCATGGGGTTGGTAACCATGATTGCCGAACGCCGGCAGTCCGGAGCGCACGGCCGGGCATTTCACTTTACCTGGGCCGAGCGGACGATGATTGCGGGGCGAGATGTCTGGTTTTATCTGCTCAAGCTCATCTGGCCGCATCCACTGCTTGAAATTTATCCGCGCTGGCACATCGCCGATCTTCACGGTTGGGCCTGGTGCTATCCGATTGCGGTGGTGTTTCTGGTGACGCTGTTGTGGATCTTGCGCAAGCAACTGGGGCGGGGACCGCTGGCGGCCGCAGCATTTTTTCTGCTCACGCTTTTTCCCACCCTCGGTTTTATTTCTTTTTACACCATGATCTACACCTTTGTGGCGGATCATTATCAGTACCTGGCGTGTATTGGCCCAATCGTACTGGGGGTGGAAACTCTCGCGTGGATATATGCGAAAGGCCGGACGCAACTGCAAAAACAGGCACCGCCGGCGGCAGGCCACCGGCCCGAAAACATCTGGCGTGCGGGATATCTTGGCCTTACGGGCAGCGTGGTGATGCTGTTAGCCCTTGTGGCTTACGCGCAGACGTGGGTATACGTGCCCCCGCAGCGGGTCTGGAGCCATGTGCTAAGATATGACGCAAGCAATTGGGCAGCCATGGAAAATCTGGCCAGTTGCGAATTTGCCGATCACCATGATCGCGCGGCCTGGCTGCTGTATCGGCGGGCGGAAACACTTCCCGGCGGCGACAATTACCTGGTGCACCAGGATATGGGGGACTTTGCCCTGCGATTGCTGCACAATTATCCTCTGGCGGCAGCGGAATATCGCCGATCGCTGGCGTTCGATTCCCACAACCTCGCTGTCATCCGGCATCTTATTGGATGTTATGAGCAGATGGGCCAATGGCAGAAGGCCCTGGCGGATCTGGGCCGCGGCTTGCATCTTTTCCCTCGATCCGCCGACCTGCACTTTACCCTGGCTCAACTACTGGTGCGGTCGCACCATGCCAGGGCGGCGGCGCGGGAATATCGTGCCGTGGTGGCCATTGAACCGCGAAACACCATGGCCCAGTATGATTTGGCCGTAACGCTGGATCAATTGGCTCAACCGGTGGCGGCAATGCAGCATTACCGGCTGGCGCTGCGCGTATCGCCGCAATTCGCCCCAGCCCATTTCAGGTATGGCATGGATCTGCTGAAGACCGGCCATGTCGCGGATGCCGCTGCTGAATTTCGCGAAGCTTTGGCTCTGGGTAAAAAGCGAATGAACATGCTGCGGCGGCACGGCCAACAACCCACCGCAACGGCATGGGCCAATCAGGCCTTGGTCCACCAAGCCCTGGCCCAGGCCATGGATCAGTTGGGCCGGCACGCCCTGGCGCAGCAGCAACGGAACCGGGCGGCACAAATTCAGGCCAGGCTGCGAGCCGATCAACCTGCCACTTCACACCGGCCATCCGTCAAGCTGCCTACTTTGGCCCAATAAGGTACAATTCCCGTCGCCACCGGAGACCTGACCGGTGATGGCGGAAAGATCACAACGAGGTTCACGTATGAACACAGTGGCGAACAGTGGCGCAACACCGCCGGCAAATACAGTTGGTGGCAGCTTACCCACCCCCCGGCAATGGAAGGTCTGGGCCATTCCGCTGCGCACTTTCATCAACGGAGCTTTGCTGGTAGCCGCCGTGTGGATCGCCTCCTGGCCGGCGCTCAATGGTCGCTTCATTTGGCAGGATTGGGACAACATTCTCAACAATGTGCTGGTCACCGGTAAAGCGGGCCTGAGCAACGTCTGGTACTCGCCGTCACAAACACATTTTGCCCCTTTAACCAAAACCCTCTTCTGGCTGGAATACCACTTTTTTGGCCCATCGCCGCTGAACTATCATGTCCTGAGCCTGGTGCTCACCAGCGGCCTGGTGATTTTACTTTGGCGATTTCTGATCCGGTTGGCCATGCCCGGAGCCTTCGCCGCCGCCTTAATTTTTGCCGTGCATCCGCTGACGCTGCAAACCACCGCCTACATTTCCCAGACCGGCAGCATACTGGCCACCGGCTTTTTGCTCGGAGGCCTGTGGTTTTGGGTTGATTATCTGGATACCCCCCAGCACCCATGGCGGCGCATTGTCAGCCTGGCGTTCATCGTGGCGGCCCTGCTTTGCCACCCCATGCTGGTTGCGGGAGCACCGCTGCTGCTGCTGCTGCTGGGTTGGTGGCGGGGCGAACGGCTGAACCGGCGCATGTTGAATGATCTGGTGCCGGTGCTGATTTTTGTGGTGGTGGTGGTGGTGGCGGCCACGCTTTGGTTTTCAGGTCCTATTGCCGCCAAAGTCCATCTGCCGTTAGGCCGGCGATTGGCGATAAGTGGTTGGGCGTTTTGGTTTTATCTTTTCAAGTTGCTTTGGCCGGTAAACCTGACCCTGATTTACAGACCGTGGCCCATTGCCGCCGCCGGCTTTTGGGCTTATCTGCCGCTGGTGGCTGCCGCGGCGGTCTTCGCCGCCTTGCTCTGGCTGGCCGCTAAACACAATCGGATGGGCCGCGCCATTCTGCTGGGGTTGGGGTTTTACCTCCTGGCGGTATTGCCGGTGATCGGCCTGATTAAAATGCCCTGGATGCGTTACACCACTGCGGCCAATACGCTTTCCTACCTGGCCATCCTGGGAATCATGGCATTGATTGGTGCCGGGTGGCGGCTATGGCATGATCGGCTCAACACCGGAGGACGCATCACCATGGAGGCCCTCGGGCTGGTGGTGGTGTTGATTTTACTGACGGTTTCCAACCTGAATGCCCGGCTTTATCAAAGCCCCTCCATGCTGTGGCACAGCACCTTGAAAAGCAATCCGCTGGCGTGGCCCGCGCGCAATAACCTGGCGCAAATTGCCATGCGCCGCCGCCCGGCCCGGGTATTTAGCGCCCGGCACGAGGCCCAGCAAGCCATTGCCATAGAACCCAATGACCTTTCCGCGCGACTGCTGCTGTCCAAAGCAGACTTCGAAGTTGGCGATACCAGAGCGGGCCTGGCTGAACTCTTCGACATCCTCAAGCGCGACCCGCACAATGGCCGCGCCTTAAGCCGCCTGGCCAGCCTGGCTCTGGCGCATCACCACGCCAAGCTCGCGCTAAGCTACGCCAGAGCGGCTGTAAAAGCCCATCCCGATATGCCCCAGGCCAATATGGCCATGGGACAGGTGCTCATGTACATGGGCCGGTGGCCCCAGGCGATAAAGTATCTTCGCAAGACCGTGCGGATATCCCCTGCCGACACATCGGCGCACGAGGCTCTCGGGGCGATGTTTCTGCACACGGGAAAACCGGCGCTGGCCGTCCGCGAGTATCGACGGGCCGTGAAGCTGGATCCTGAAAATATTCCGCTGCGCTTTGCTTACGCCCGCCTGTTGGCCCATCTTGGTCTGGTCGATCAGGCCAACCAGGAATATCACCACCTGCTGGCCCGCCGTCCCCACAGTGCCGAGTTATACCAGGCTTACGGTTTGTTTCTGCTCCGCAACGAGGTTTACCGGCGGGCCGCGGTCCAGCTTCGCCAATCGCTGAAAATCAATTCCCACAATGCCATGGGCTGGATGCTTTTGTCCGTGGCTTTGCAAAAGCAGGGCCTGTCGGCCCAGGCCCGGGCGTGCGTTAAACAGGCCAAAAAAATTGATCCGGATATTATGGTCCACCACCCGCCCATACGGCCGTCGGCCGGGACCGGACCGCCTCATGAATAATGCGTCTTTCATGTTACACTGGCACTCGTCCTGCATCGGAACTTGTCATGCTTGAAGAAAAGTCAAACTCCGCCAACCAGCCTGGTACAAAAAACACCAACCTGCCCGCCGGCAACACCTCCGGCTGGGCCGTGCCGGTGGGAGCAGTGGGCATTTTGCTGCTGACCCTGATCGCCTACGCCCCCCTGCGCTGGGCCAAATTCATCTGGGATGACCGGCTGTGGCTGCTGCACAATCCAGTGGTGTTGCATTGGGATAAACTCCTGATGGCCTGGATCAACCTCACCCAGGATCCGCAGTATTATCCGCTGGTGTTTACCGTATTTAACGTCGAATATCACCTCTGGAACTTCAATCCGATCTGGTATCACCTGGTGAATATCCTGCTGCAAGCGATCAATGGACTCTTGCTCTGGTGGCTGCTGGCTCGATTACGTATTCGCGGAGCGTGGCTGGCGGCGGCCATTTTCACCATTCATCCGGTGCAGGTGGAAACCGTCGGCTGGGTGGCTGAAATGAAAAATCTGCTCTCCGGATTTTTATACCTGCTGGCCACCCTGGCCTATGTGCGCGCTTCCGGGCTGGATGCATCGCCCGACCCGCATTCGGGCTGCCAGATTCCACCTGCGCACTATCACTGGAAATGGTACTGGTGCGCCACCGCCTTGTTTGTACTGGCCCTGACGGCCAAAACTGCTGGATTGACCTTGCCTGTGGTGTTGCTGGCATTGCTCTGGTGGAAACGCGGAAAAATTCAATGGCAGGATATTCGCGCCGTCGTCCCATGGTTTATCGCGGCGGCGCTTTTCGCCTGGATTACCATTCATGTGGAACGCGCCGCTTCCGGCGCGGAGGGCCGCACATGGGATTTGTCCATGGTGCAACGGGTGCTCATCGCCAGCCGGGCCTGGTGGTTTTACCCCGGCAAGCTGCTCTGGCCTATCCCCCTGCTGGAAGTGTACCGGCGATGGAATCTGCACACGCTGGGCGGGTGGCACTGGATGTATCCGATCGCCGTCGTGGGCGTTTTTGCCGCCGCGTGGCTGCTGCGCCATCGCCTGGGCCGGGGCTTTTCGGTCATGCTTATTATCTACACCCTGCTGATCGGGCCGATTTTGGGATTTATTTCCTATTACACCATGATCTACACCTTTGTGGCGGATCATTATCAATATCTGGCCTGCATCGCCCTGATCACCGGTTTTGCCGCGGGATTGTGGCGGCTCTCGCAGTGGGCAGGCACAAGGGCAAAACTGGTTTTCGGAATCTGCAGTGCGGTAATTCTTATTCTGCTCACGGACATCAGTTATGCCCAAAGCCGGAACTACGAATCCAGCGCCTATTTATGGGCCCACGTTCTGGCGTATGACCCCAATTCAGGCGAAGGAAACTTAGGTTACGGCGGGGCGCTCAATACCCTGGGCAACCGGCTCAACAATAGAAAATATCTCCACGAAGCCATGCCCTTTATGAAAAAAGCCAATCGCGTACTGCCGGATAATCTCTACGTACACATGGGACTGGCTCAATTGCATCAGGATTTAGGTGAATATCGGCGGGCCAAGTGGTATTGGGAACGCGTTTTAGACCGTGCGCCCAACCAGGTCTTTGCCTGGTCGGAATACGCCTGGTGCAGCGAACGCCTGCATCAGTACCTGCTGGCCAGAAAGGCCTATGAGCATGTCCTGATGCTGGACAGGCATAATCTGGGGGCCACGCAGGAACTGGCCGCCCTTTACCTGCTGGCCGGTCACAACCGGAAGGCCCAGGCCATGTACCAAAAAGTCATCCGCCTTAACCCGGCACTGGCTCATGTACCCTTGCATCTTCCGCCATGGCTGGAACCCAAGACGCTCCCCACAACCCGTCCCGCTGGTTCGCCCTCGCCCCTGCTGCCGGCGACCAGGCCTCTCCAACAGCATTAAGGCAAAGTGCGCTGGTGCTCCAACAGCCAACGGAGATGTGGGAATAGGACGAACGCTTGCTCCACTGAGTTAGAGCGTGGCCATCCGCATGGGTTTGGGCTTGAAGCGGGGATTTTGGCCGAAAAATCGGGCCGGGTTGTTATAAAATACATCCAGCAGCACCGGCAGCGGGTGCCCGCGACGACGCGCCTCCTGCATGGTCCGATGGGTGTTGAGCGGATCGCTCACGCCCCAATCCGCGGCCGCATTGACGCATAGACGCTCCGGCCCATACATTTCCATCATATCCACCGCCCGCTGCGGTGTGGCTTTGCTGATCGGGTAAATCGTCATGCCCGCCCAATACCCCGCCTCTTTCACCAGGCCGATGGTGTGTTCCTCCACGTGATCGATCAGCACCCGGCCGGGATCAATCGCGTTGCCGAAATCCTTGAGCATCTCCAAAATCAGCCGCGTACCTTTGAGCTTGTCCTGCAGGTGCGGAGTATGAATCAGAATCAGGGCATGACGCATGGCCGGGGAAGCACCCGCTGTTTGTCGGCGGGCCGCATCAATGGCCATCTGCACGTGCTGCTGAAATACCTTGACCTCGTTGGCGGTATTTTTATTCAGCCCGATCTCTCCAATGCCCAGCACATTGGGTTGATCCAAAAATCGCGGCATTTCCGCCAAAACCTCACGTGCCTTGCCCAAATCTTCCGCCTCTTTGGGGTTTAAACATATCCAGCAATAATGATCAATGCCGAATTGCGCCGCCCGCACGGGTTCAAATTCCGTCAACTGCCGAAAATAATCAACAAAGCCCGCCGGCGAACGGTCAAACCCGGCCCAAAACGCCGGCTCGCTTACTGCCACCACTCCCGACAGCGCCAGCATCTCATAATCCGCCGTCGTGCGCGATACCATGTGAATATGCGGATCTATAAAAAACATTCAAACGCTCCTCGTGTCATCGCCGCCAGCCCCCACAAGCACGTTGCCCGGCACCCACTTACTGAAGAGAATAGAGTTCCTCTATCCGCCGTGCCCGCTCCGGCCCGGCGGATTGCAGCACTGCCAAAGCCTCCCGGATAAACGCCAGTCGCGGATCCGCAACCACTTCCTCCGGCCGCGCGGAGCGATCAATACGATCCAGCGTCGCACCGATTTCCAGCAATTTCGCCCGCATTTCCAGAAAATAAATATCCAGCGTTTCGCTGGCCGGACGGGGATGAGTGATAGTCGCTGCCATGACAATACAGCCTCCAAGAACGGACTTTCCGGGCACCGCCGACAACCCATTGAATTATAGCACCTCTCCATCAACTTGCCTTCGCAGCAATGAGGGCTGGCACACTTTGGAGGCGGCAGCAACAATCACCGCGAATAGGTCAACTACAAAAAAGCACGCAGACAGTTGTCGCAGGCTGCCCCCGTAAAACAGACCGGCGATGGCCGTTGGCAGCTCCCCGATGACGGCTCTCTGCCTGCGAATTAACTGGCCGCGACTCAAGCAATTCGCCCTGGTGGATAGACAGCCCGTCGCCGACGATTAAAACGGTGCGGCAATCCCGGACCGGCGCAACAGTGCAAAAGTTAGTGGCGGCGAAAAACGCGGCTGTAAGGCCCCTGGCAATTCCTGACCGTGGAGGTTAATATATAAAAAATCGCCGGGGGCATCGGTTATGTTTTCTCAAATTCGGGTACAAAATTTTCGAGGCATAAAATCGCTTAAGATTGACGGGTTGGCACGCCTCAATATCTTCATTGGTGAAAACGGCTGCGGAAAAACATCGCTGCTGGAATCGCTGATGATTCTGGGGAATAGGGCGGCCCCGCAACTATTGTTGAACCTGGCGGCCTGGCGTGATCAGCCGAGGGCTTCGCCGCAATTCGATGTGCCCTTGCGCTGCTTTTTTTTCAATCTGGATCCAAGGGTACGGATTTCGTTGGGTGCCACTGGCGAACATGGAGAGCGCGGGCTGGAGATATCAGCGATTTTCGGTGATTACGGAACCATTCCTGCCGTGGGCGGTCAGGATGAACAAAAGCCGGGCGACATCTTTGAGCCCGGCCCACCGGCTACAACTGGCGAAGACCGCATAGGCGGCGTGCTCTACCGCATCCTGCCCAGAACAACCGGCGACAACATGCGTGCCATTTTGACGCCGCAAGGCCTTCTTCAACCGCAGCCGCCGTTCCTGGTTGCAAGCGGTGATCCGGGAGCCTTTTATGTGCATGCGAGGAGGGCAACAAGCCTCAACGAGACAGCAAATGTTCTTACCGACCTGGCGCAGGAAAGGCTCGAGGAGATGCTTTACGAACTATTGCGCACTGTCAACCCGAAAGTGCGGGGGCTGTGGGCGGGAGTGCGTGGCGGCCAGACTGCTGTGTTGGCCGATTTGGGCGAGCAATTGCGCCGCATGCCGATTCAGCTTTTGGGAGATGGCTTTTGCCGCATTTGCCTGATCGCAACTGGTTTAGCTGGCCGCAATGCCAAGATGGTCATCGTGGACGAAATTGATTCTGGCCTCCATTATTCTACGATGCCGGGCTTCTGGCAGGGTGTTGCCGCAATGTGCAGTCAATGTAAGGTGCAGCTATTTTGCTCAACCCATAATGAAGAGATGCTCCGAGCTTTGGTCAAGGCCTTTCCGGAAGGCACAAACGATGTGGCCATATTTCGGCTTGACCGCCAGGTAGATGGTAACGTTGAGCCGACACGTTACGACACAGAGATGTTGCGCACAGCCGAAAAGATAGACGTTGAGGTGCGTTGATGGCCCTATCTGGTGCCAGGACCGCGGCTGCGGTTTCCGCAGGAGGCTTTAAGCCCTCGCCGGAGACACGGGCGATTGTGATAGTCGAAGGCAAAAACCTCGAGTTCCTTATACGCGGACTATTCCCGAAATTGCTGCAAACCCGACAGATATGGGTTTTAAATGGTGGTGGCCGTGATGACATGCAATCGGCGTTTGACGTCCTTGTTCGTACGTCTGGTTTCCGCGAACATGTGAAAGCGGTTGGGGCGATTTATGATGCGGAGGGTGACAAAACAGGAACTGCTCGATCACTATCAGCGGCCTTTCGAGCCGCGGGCCTCGCCGTTCCACAGGCACCTCTGAAGCCCGCATCACCGGGTCCTGCCGGTGGCCCCAACACAGCCTACCTGATTGTGCCCCACGAAAAGGAATCTGGATGTATAGAGGATATGCTTTTGGAGGCATATGCGGGAAATCAGCCTCCGGAATGCGTAGAGAGATTTATGTCGTGTTTGCAGCAGCCAGACCGCCGGGATTCCTCGGCGATCAACAACTGGAAAGCGAAGGTTAAAGTGCACAGTTTAATTGCCGCGTCAGCCAAGCCTGAGCAAACGCTTGGCGAAAGCGCAAAAGCAGGGCTATGGAATGCAGACCATTCCGGCCTTGCGCCAATCAAGAAGCTTCTGGAGCTTATTTGATCTGTTGGTTTAAGCCTTACCCCGATTGCAAAGGTTCCTGCCGCCCGCCCCAGTGCTCTGCTGTGCTGCATTGCGGCACCGTCTGGTGTGGCTCCATGCGCCAATTTTTCACCACAGTTATCGCCACGCCTGCCAATGTCTAATTCGGCTTAATCGCCAGCACCTTCACGCTGGCTGCGTAATCGTTGATGTTGTAACGGGCCAGCAAATCGCGCATCACCCCATGAAGAGGCTTTTCCACCCCGCCGACCCGATGCGCTGCATTCTGATCGCAGCACGTGGCGGGCAGCACCCGTAAGGGCGAATCGCCCCCGGGTTTCAACGCATTGGCATCCTGGCCGGCCTGGTCATTCATCGCCGGTCCGCAGCAGCCGCTCTGGCCTTCCGCCTTGGCGTAGGAATTCAAATCTGCTCCGCTATCCATGATCACCACTTGTGTCAATCCGGCGTGTTTAAGCTGCCGCTCATAATCCTCCATCGATATGGCCCCCGCAATGCAACCCACATAGGCTGCCACGTTATTTGCCAACTCCGGCGGCAGGGGTTTTTTGAGCGCAATATCGCTGATCGCCAGCCGCCCGCCGGGCTTGAGTATCCGCTCTATTTCCCGAAACACCGCCGCCTTATCCTCGGCCAAATTGATCACGCAATTAGAAATCACGCAATCCACACTGCCACTGGGCAATGTGGTCCGATCCATGGCGGCAAGAATGAATTCCACATTCGTGTATGGCCGGCCATCCGGACCACGGGCGGCGTTTTTTCGTGCCCGCTCAATCATGGCCGGGGTCATATCAATGCCGATGGCTTTGCCCTGCGGCCCCACTTTCGCCGCCGCCAGAAATACATCCAACCCGCCGCCGCAGCCAAAATCCACCACTACTTCCCCCGCCTTCAGCGAGGCCATCGCCGTCGGATTGCCGCAGGAAAGCCCCATGTTGGCGTCAGCGGGAATCGCCAACAATTCCACCGCTGTATAACCAAACGCCTCGGCCACAGCCCGAACGCCGACATCCCGGCTGGAAAGAGAAGATTCGGCCACGGCTCCATAACGAGATTTCACGGTATCAACAATCGATTCAGACATGCTAAGACTCCTTATGACCCAAGCCGGCCCCTTGTTCGGAAATAGCACTCCCGCCTCCCACACCGGTAGGAATGAAGGTGGGGCAGGCTGCTGCGCCTGGTGAGGGCAAGCCATTGCTCACCGTCCGGCCAAAATAACGCCGCTGAAAATACAGTGCTACAGTCACCAGACCAATCATCACCGGCACTTCCACCAACGGGCCGATGACCGCCGTAAATGCCACCGGGCTGGCCACGCCAAACAGCGCCACCGCCACGGCAATGGCCAGCTCAAAATTATTGCTGGCGGCCGTGAACGAAATGGTCGCAGTTTGGGCGTAATCAGCCCCGATCCGACGCCCCATCCAAAAACTGATCAAAAACATTACCACAAAATAAATCAGCAAGGGTATCGCTATCAGTACTACCGAACCAGGCTCCCCTATGATCTGCCGACCCTGATACGCAAACATCACCACAATGGTAAACAGCAGCGCCACCAGGGTTATGGGGCTGATGCGCGGGATAAAGTGCTGTTCATACCAAGGCTTACCGCAGGCACGTATCAGCACCATTCTCGTCACCAGACCAGCTAAAAATGGAATACCCAGATAAATAAAGACGCTCCGGGCGATGCTTACCATGGAAATTTCCGCCAGGTTCACCGCCGGAAAGTGCAACCCCACCAGCGGCGGCAGCACCTTAATAAACAGCCAAGCATACAAGCTGTAAAAAACCACCTGAAAAACACTGTTAAATGCCACCAAACCCGCGGCGTAATCCGTATCGCCGCGTGCCAACTCGTTCCACACAATCACCATGGCGATGCAGCGGGCCAGACCAATCAAAATCAGCCCGATCATAAACATCGGATGGCCATGTAAAAACAGGGCCGCCAGGGCAAACATCACCATCGGGCCGATCACCCAATTTTGCAGCAACGAAAGCCCCAGCACCCGGACGTTGCCAAATACCTTACCCAGTTCTTCATAGCGGACTTTGGCCAGCGGCGGATACATCATCAAAATCAGGCCCGCGGCCAGAAGCAGGTTGGTGGTGCCGAACTCAAAATGCCCCATCACCCGCGGCAAGCCCTTCCATAAATATCCCACCCCGATGCCCACCCCCATGGCTGCGAAAATCCACAGCGTCAGAAAGCGGTCGAGAACCGAAAGTTTTTTGAATACCCGTGACATGTTCGCGCTTCTTTTTTATGATCCGCTTACGCCAACCGCCAGGACTCCAGGATCTTTTCCGTCACAGGCCCTGCATTCCGGATTTGCCTGCCTCCGGCCCGCATACGCCGGTGGAACAGCACATGGCGGCATCAGATACTGCGAACACACCTTTCATCGTCGGCTCCCTTCACCAGCCCCGGCCTGCGCCGATAAAACATTTTTGCCAAGTGATTCCGGCAGCGTTTGTACAAATGCCCGAATCTCATCACGTACACGCCGGTAATGGCCCAATGCTTCCTCAGGGGTTTTGGCGGTTTTGGCCAACTTGGGAGGGTCATCAAAGCCCACGTGCCGCAGCGTACTTTTTTTATCCAGCCAGGCGGGGCAGGTTTCGTGGGCGTGGCCGCACACGGTAATCACCGCGTCAAAAGAAACATCCCTCAATTCACTCACCATCTTGGACCGGTGCCCGCTGATATCCACACCTGCTTCTGCCATCACCTTGACCGCAGTGGGATTTAAGCCGTGCACTTCAATGCCCGCCGAATACGGTTCCAGAACATCCCCTTTCAAGGCCCTGGCCCAGCCTTCAGCCATCTGACTGCGGCAGGAATTACCCGTACATAAAAACAGAATTTTCAACTTGGACGATAACATGCACAAAGCTCCACAAGGTCCTGCCGGCACAGGCTTTTCACACGCCGGGCGTCCTGTTTGATCAAGCCATCCGCAGCCAGCGCGGCACCGGCCCAGGCGATCGCCTGCTGCACCGGTGGCGAGGCGGCTTTACCCGCCAGGGTAAAATACATCCATCGTCCCTGCTTACGCCGTTCCACCAATTTGGCCTGATAAAGCAGATTCAAATGACGCGAAACCGTGGATGGTGCCAAACCCAGCAGGTCAATAATTTGGCACAGGCACAATTCTCCATCGCGCAACGCCAACAATGCCCGCACCCGTGCCGGATCGGCAAGGGCCGCAGCCATTTGGATAAATTCACGCATCATCATGACCGCTCCAGTGCTCTGTGCCCGTGGAAAATACTTCCACACTTCGTCAATTGACGAATTATAGACGCTGGGCACGCAGGAAGTCAAGCCAGTGCTAATGGGGGCGGCGGGAACCTGCGGTTAGAGCAGTTCTCATCAATAATGTCGCATGTTTTAAGGTGATGTATTGTTCCTTATGTACGAATATATACCACACCTGCAACAAGACTTTTGAGAACCGCTCTAGGCTGGAAAACATCTGCGGTTCCCGTGGCGTTTTTTCTCGCGAAGCGCTGCTCCAGGCTCCCGTCTTTCATAGTGGACGCAGTTACACCCACCTCCCCCCGGACCCGAATGCCACAGAACCTGGCCGTGATATAATGAATATACAGTGGCGAACCACGCCCCGACTTTCCGTGGGCTGGCAGCGCCACGACCGTAATGCGGGATTCATGCCATGCCGAAACGAAGCTCACGCATACCGGCAGGATTGGAAGAATTGCGGCAACTCCTGATTTTCCTGGCCAAAAAGGACCTGTGGATTGCCGGCGTGTGGGTTATCATTTTTTTTATTACCCAGCTCACCGCCAGCGGAGTTCCGATGCTTTTTGACCCGTTCATCGGGGCGGTAGCCGGAGGAATCATCGGCTGGTACATCGCCGAAGATGCGGTGGCCGAGGCGGGGTTTGGCGGCATCGTGCTGACCATTTTACTGGTATTGGCCTGCTGGATACCCGTCTGGTTTACCGACTGGCTTCTTAACCAGATCATGCATGCCCTGCTTGGCTGGCCAATGACCTTCGGCCGCTGGATACTTTTAACCTTCACCACCATCTTCAGCCTTATCGCCAGCGTATGGCGGTCGGTGGCCGATGAGTAACCTCGGCCATAATTCCATGAGGCCATCTTGTTCAAGGCTTGTGCGGCACCCACCGAATTGGGCGCAGGCGATGTGTAAGACGCTCATGTTGCAGCTTAACCTCCCACGCCGTGACCAAAATAGCCGATGGCCACACCAGCGAGAAAGACCAGTAAGCCGCCGATGAACACCGTGCGAAATGATTGCCAGAGTGGTGTATCCATGAACCGGTAGCGAATCCAACTGATTCCGATCAGTTCAAAAAACACCACCACGGCCGCAACACTGGTCGCAGTAAAAAAATGCGGAATGAGAAACGGCAGGGTGTGGCCCAGGCCGCCCGCCGCAGTCATCAAGCCGCAGACCATCCCCCGCACGAAGGGGTGTCCGCGGCCGGTCAGGGCACCATCGTCGGAAAGAGCTTCCGCAAAACCCATGGAGATACCAGCACCTACCGACGTAGCCAGCCCCGCCAGAAAGGCAGCCCACGGATCATGGCTGAAAAACGCCACGGCAAAAATGGGTGCCAGGGTGGAAACAGAACCGTCCATGAGGCCCACAAGGCCGGGCTGGACAATTTGCAGCACAAACAATCTCTTGTTCGCTTCCTCTTCCTGTTTTTGTACGTCGAATGTAATGTTGGTCTCCCCCAGGTGGGCGGCAACATCGGAATGTTTTTGCTCGGCCTCGGCCAGATCAATGAGCAATTTGCGAATGGAGGCATCGGTGGTACGCGCGGCGGACTTTTCATAAAAACGCCGCGTTTCCAGTTCCATGATTTCGGCCTGTTGGCGCATGGCTTTGGGGCCTTTTTTCAGCACCAGCCAAAGCGGACTGCGCTTGATAAACCCGCGGATTTCATCGCGTTTAATCAGGGGAATATGCTCTCCGAAATGCTGCCGGTACAGTTCGATGAGCCTGTGCCGGTGGTCCGATTCTTCTTTTTGCATTTCGTCAAAGACCTTGGCAGATTCCGGGAATGTGGGGCGCAAGGTCAGGGCAAATTCGCCATAGATGCGGCCATCTTCTTCTTCCTGCGTGATCGCCATGGCAAGGATTTCCTTTTCAGTCAGATCGGTAAATTTTCGAGCCATGGCGCTTTCATCCTGTACTTTTGACACTGGTCGTGCTGTCCACGCTGGTGCGGCACGTTATTCTACCACAGGAAAGCCGGATGTCAGAAACCCGCGGACGCTTTACATTCCGGGGATTCTCTCTTTCAATGCACACCATGATGAAACCCATGTCCCAATCGCCGCTGAACATTTTCCGCACTGCTGCGGAATGGCGCAGGTTCCGCGGCACGCTGGCACCGGGCCAACCGATTGCCTTTGTACCCACCATGGGAGCTTTGCACGAGGGACATGGCAGCCTGGTGAAACTGGCCGGGGAAATCGTGGGGCGCGGCGGGCACGTGTGTACATCGATTTTTGTGAACCCAACGCAGTTCGGGCCGGGAGAAGATTTTGCACGCTATCCGCGGCCTTTTGCCGCCGACGTGGAATTGCTGGCGCAATGGGATGCACAGAGCCTTTTTGCCCCGGAGCGGGAGGAAATGTATCCGCACAGCGGGCCTGCAGTTACCGTTGATCCCGGCTCCCATGGCGAGGTACTGGAAGGGGCGGTTCGCCCGGGACATTTCCGGGGCGTTTGCACCGTAGTGGCCAAACTGTTGCATATCATCGCCCCCACACACCTGCTGCTGGGACAGAAGGATTTTCAGCAGCAGTTTATTCTCAGAAAAATGATCGCGGATTTGGACATGCCAGTCCAGGTGATCACGGCTCCCACGCTGCGTGAAGCCGATGGGTTGGCGATGAGCAGCCGCAACCGTTACCTTAGCGCCGATGAGCGCCCCAAGGCGGCGGCCATTTACGCAGCACTGAGCCAGGCTGCCGCGGACATTCGTGCCGGGGGCACATCGGCCGAGGCAGTGGCCGGGCAATTGCGGAAAGCCATCACGGCCGCGGGGTTACGTGTGGATTATGCCACAGCGTATGATCCGACAACTCTGGCACCGTATACACAGGAAATTGCGGATCCATGCGTACTGCTGGCGGCGGCGCGGCTGGGTTCAACCCGGCTGATTGATAATGTTATCGTGCAGTTCGAACCGGCCAGATTCGCCGCAGAAAACCAACCATCGCCACCGTCACCAGCCCCCCCGCCACCAGGGCCAACCAACCCGCCAATGAAATGATCTTCGGGCCGGGTGGTTGATGCGGTGCTGCGCTACCGGGCGTAAGCGGTAAAGCCGGGGCCACCCACCGCGTAACCGACATATCCGCTGGGCCGTGGGCACGCAGACGTTGGAGCACATTGGCGAAAAAAATCACAAACGAGCTGTGCCGGGGCCAGGACGTAGAGCGAAAATTCAACGGTACCGCCAGCCAGAACTCCCATACACTGCCGTTTTTTTCATAACGCTGGGCCAGGAAGGGCCATGGGTGGCTACCCAAACCTTGGCCCGTGGCCGTTACCAGTACTTTCCAATGTGCATTGAGGTGCGCCTTGTAAAAAATCCTGCATCCGATCTGATTCAGCCGGACATGATCCAACAGCCGATCAGAGAGGGTCTTCTCCAGAAGCAAGTGCGCCATGGCCCGGCCTCGGGCCGGAACAATCGCATCTGGTGAATGAAGGGTAATACCGGGCAGAACTGCGGGAGCTATGGCCAGCACCGTATCACCATGAGCGATGGAGGCTCGGCCAAGGCTGGTATGGGCGGTCTTGAGAATCCACAAAGCAGGGTGAAGCCCTAGCTTGTTTATCGCCACCCCTTTGACCAAGCTGCACAAACGGACCAGGGACCGTGGAGGCGTCCCAAGAAAATTAACGGCCACGGTCGGCGGCGTTTGGCGTTTCAAAGTTTGTCGCCAAAGGATGTTGCCCGTGGCAGTCAGGGCAATGTTCCAGACTTTGGCGGAAGTGGGTATGCCAGCAAATGTGATTCCGGCTTGAAGCTGACGAGCGGAAATTTGCTCGGCCTGTCGTCCACCTGGCCACGAAATGTCGAGTTGCAATGGGCCGGGACCGGTTAGCAGCGTCCGCGAGCGTACGAAAATGGAGCCTGTTTGGGCTTGCGGAATGGCGGCTCCGGCGGCAATGATGGTGGGCGGTGCCTGCATGGCGGATCGAGGTGGAAAAGTTTTGAGAATAGGCTGTAAAAGAGCCAGGGCGGCCAGCGCTGTGGCCACCGCCACCAGCAGCCAGAGCGGATCTATTTTGCGTGAATCCTGACGGCCTGCGGAACTCGCCGCTGACTGCCAGAATTGCAAGGTGGAAGTGGGCATTGGCGTAAGCCCGAGCGACCATACTGCCAGCAGCGCCAGTCCGGCGACGACCACTGCAGCGATCAACCACCAGGGAGAAAGAAACGCGATAGCCATGTCATTCACCCGCAGAATGGTAATATCTTACCTGTGGGGCTTACGAAATACGACCCCGGCATGGTCCATTGCAGGAGCGGCGGAGCGGCCACCACTTGAGGGACCGCGCAAGAAGAACCATGGTACAGGATTACTTGCCGCGAGTCTGTCGGAAGGTCACGTGGCGTGCCAAGGAATCTTGTAGAACCTTCTCGCTGACGTGGAACTTGGCTTGTCGGAACGGGTCATGCACAGACTTCAGGTCGTTAATCAGTCCTTGGTCAGCAGCTCGCTGGAGGACGCCAACAGTGCCGATGACGGCAACGGCCGAGAGAAAGCGCTTCGTTGCGGGCTTTTGCTTCGTCCAGCAGGAGGGCGTCAGCGCGAATCTCCTGGGCAAGGCTGATGGCATCACGTTCACCGCGATGACGTAACATGGTCAAAGGTGCCGGTGCCGACGGGGAGCGTACAGAAAACCAAACCGGTGGGCGGGCCATCCAGTCCCGGACCCTCTGAGGCGTAGCTGGATGGGTCAGTTCTTGTACAACGGCGGTGGGGATCACCACGGATTTAAACAACACAGGCAGCACATCGATCTGCCCGATGCGGATCAGGATGTTGACGGGGCTGGCTCAGAAACCACAAGCATCAGGGGCGCACCGGTCCAAGAATACGATTAAGGGTCTGACTATCGGCCTCCAGGTCTTCGGCGGAATAGTTCTGACAGGCACCGTGTTCGGCAAGCCATTCTTCAGCCTGGAAGCGCGTCTCCAAGCCCAGGATCACGGTGATATCCCCGGTGCTCAGCTTACCGGCCTGGTACTGGGCAACCAGGAACTGATCACGGGCATGCGTGTCCAGCCGCGGGTTCTGACCACGGAGATATTCTTCGATCTCAGTCGGCAGTTGAATCATGATGGCCATAAGGCACCTCGCCGTATGCCCGTATTATAGCAGCCAGGGCAGCACCATGCACATGTACAGGTTCATAAATGTTCAAAATGAAACGTCAGATGAAATCGGCAATTCGGCGGCTTCAGGCTCCCGAGACAATGGATCGTGATTGGTTACACGTGTCTTGATCACCTGCCCTGGAGCAGGCTTTCTAAATCGTGGGGAAATCCGCAATAGCGGCAGGCAACGACGGCTCGGGTGCTGCCGGCTGCGGCATGGTCAGCGGCAAACTGATAAATACTTGGGTTCCCTCTGGCGTAGAACGAACATCCACCCGCCCATCATGGGCTTCGACAAAGCGACGTACAATGGCCAACCCCAGCCCCAATCCGCGGCTGCCATACTCGACCGTCCCACTGTGATGATGCCGCATATCTTCGCCGGTCTGGAATGGCTGGAAGATTTGATCCAGATGCTGGGGGGCAATGCCGGAACCGGAGTCGCAAATGAGAATTTCGAGGCGATCATCCACGGTTTTGTGGGCGGCCAGATGAATCACGGCACCATCGGGGGAAAATCGGATCGCATTGGTCAGGACATTGATGAGCACATCGCTGAGCTTTTCACGATCTCCAAAAAACGGCGGCAACTGGTCAGGCATATCCAATTCAATTTTCTGCCGGCGTTCCGCCAAAAACGCACTTTGATCGCGGCACACCTCTAAAATCAAGGCATGCATATCGAAGGTGGTGCGATTGAGAGGCGCTGAAAATTGATCAGTCTGCACCAGTTTCAGGATATCGTTGATCATTTTGTCCAGCCGGCGGGCGCGAGCCCCGATGATATCCAGCGCATGGAGCATTTCGGACGTGTTGCCGCCATCGGCAGCGGCGATATTGAGTTGCCGCCGCAGCAAATCCGCCGTGAGCACAATGGTGGTCACGGGGGTGCGCAATTCATGGCCGGCGAGTTCCAGAAATCTTTTTTTGGCCTCATCACTGCGTTCCAACTGGTGGATATTTCGCTGTAACTGGCGGGTCATATTGTCAAAATCATGGGCCAGGTCGCCTAATTCATCGTGTTGAAAAAAAACATGCCCCGTCTGGTCCTCAGAAATAACCCGCACATTAAGCTCTCCGCGACCGACGGCACCGGCAGCCTGCCTGAGACGCATAATGGGATTGACGATTTCCCGCTGGCTGATGCCGTAGCCCACCAAAAACAGCAATGCAATAAGCACCACACCGACAAAAGCGATGGTGCGGCCAATGGTGTATATGGGCTTGACCACCAATGCAGTGGGTTCACTGACCAGCACACTCCAGTGCGGCACCACCACATGACCGCTTCCAACCTGCAAGCCCATGCCAAAAGCTACCGGAGCAGATCCCAGAATCGGTCCGTGCAGCAGTTCGCGCCACCAGCGACCATCCATTCGGCCTTGATTTTTGATAAATCTGGCCTGCGCTCCCCGTGCGACCGACAATCGGCCCACCAAAAAAGCCGTGGTCTTGGAGTGGCTGTCAAAAATCTGGGCCGTGGCACCAATGGGGCCTACGCCACGGGCGAAACTTTTTTGAATCCAGCGAATGTCGCATGTCTCTTTCAGCACACCATAAATTTGATGTCCATGGTTCTCACGGACCGGTACGGCCAGAACGATGGATGGCTGGCGATTTTCCGGATCAATCAAAATGGAACTGATGTAACCGCTGCAGCCCGGGGTCATGGCCTTTTTCCACCAAGCTTGCCCGGCTTGGAAAAACATTGTGGGCTTGACATCCGCCGCAATCAAGCGGCCATAGCGATCGGCCGCCAGCATGTGATATTCGCCGCGACTGCTGCGGCTGACCAGCCGCAGCCGATCGGCAATCGGGTTATGCAGAATGATCCGCAAAGGTGACGCATTACTCGGCAGACTGGGCCACCTATTCTCGATGCGCCGGGTGCCGGCTCCAGGCCGCGTGGTTGTTCCAGCGGATCGCTTTGTTGCCAACACATCCTGTTCACGGGTGTAGGCCACGACTTCCGGCAGGTGGGCCAACAAATAAAGCCGGTCCAGTTCCGCCTGCAGGCGATCGGCAATTTCATGGGCGTAGGTATTGGCCCGGGCGCGAAGGGACACATGGATGGTATTGATGCGCAGGCGAGCACCTAAGCCGAGAATGGCAATCAGGCTCAAGGCCAGCGGCAGCAGACCAACCAGAATAAGAGTGCCTATCAGCTTGCGCCGAATTCCCAGGCGCATGGTTTCCTCGCGTCAACCCGGAACATCCACACAGTATCATACCGCCGGGGGCCGCATTGAGCCAGTAAATTCCCGCGGCAGCCACCCTGGCTCGCGGATCCTCCACCGGTAAATTCAAGTTGAATTTACCGATCATTGCCTCTATATTGCCTGTTCTGAACGGTTTTTGTTAAGGGGTACCACATGGCTTATAAGAAATTCTGGATGGCCCTTGTTCTTATGGTCGGGTTGGCTGCGGCATTGCCGGGCTGTTCGCAATGGCAGCAACATTTCCATAAGTGCGCCTGCAAAAAATTGTTGCGTAATCCGTCGCGCGTGGCGCATAGCCCGCTGTACAAAATTATCAATTGCGAACCGCAGTGGACGACGCTGGCCAAGGCCCTCAGAAAAGCGCACCTGAAAGAAACCTTCTCGCAGCGCGGTGCCTATTATACTTTCTTTGCTCCGACCAACGCCGCGTTTGCCAAAATTGCCCCGGCCAAACTGGCCACCCTGATGAAATCGAAAAATCGCCAGTCGCTGCGCAACCTTATTTTCTATCATGCCATCGCCAGCCCCGTGGTGCTCGACCCGCGCCACGCCACGCTGCGCGAGCTGACGGCCAATGGACATAAGATGGTTTTAATCACCGGCAATGGGAAAATCACGGCCGTGAACGGCGTACCCATTATCTCCGGCCCGATCATGGTCGATAACGCGGCCATTTATACCATCGGTCAAGTGCTAACGCCCCCGCCGGGCAATCGGTAAGCAGTGCGGATATAACGCTTTGACTTCGGGTTGCACCCCAACCACAAGGCAAAGCGCACGGCTATGCATTGTGGTTGGGGTGCGGCCATGCGTGGGGCCACCTCCGGCTATCCCGCATGGAGTAAGCAGCGGAAATGTTCATGGGCATCCGCTTGGCGCGGGGCAAAACGTTATATCCAAGTCAGTCAGCGGCGGTCAGCACTTCAAAAATGCTTCCAGGCGATCAACACCTTTATCAATATTAACCATGCTGGTGGCAAAGCTCAGGCGAACATGGTCGGGAAAGCCAAAGTCGGTACCGGGCACCAGGGCAACGTGCGCTTCATCGAGAATGATTTTGCAGAACTCAACGGCTTGCGTCGCCACCTGGGCCGAGGGCCCCAGCGAACGATTCAGCACCCCGCTGATATCTGGAAACACATAAAACGCCCCGGTGGGCCGCACGCACTTGAGGCCGGGAATGGCGTTAAGCCTCTTCCAGATATGCAGACCGCGGGCCTCAAAGGCTTCACGCATTTTTTCCACATCCTGTTCCAGATTGGGATTGCTGTAGGCTTCTACAATGGCGGGCATGCAAAAGCTGGTGATGTTACTGGTCATTTGGCTTTGCAGCTTGTTCATGGCGGCGATCAAGCTTTTGGGCCCCGCGGTATAGCCGATGCGCCAACCAGTCATGGCGTAGGTTTTACTCAGGCAATTGCAGGTAATGGTGCGGTCTTTCCAGACTTCCCAGTTGAGGGCGGCCCATGAACAGGTTTGCTGGCCGACATAGATGAGTCGCTCGTAAATTTCATCGCTGCAGACCCAGATATCGCGGTGCGGCTCCAGGACCGCAGCCAGAGCGGAAAGCTCGGCAGGATGATACGTATGACCGCCGGGATTGCTGGGCGAATTGATGATGACCATGCGGGTTTTAGGGGTGATAGCCGCGGCAAGCTGCTCGGGAGAGATTTTAAAATCGCAGTTCTCCTGCCCCTTGACGAACACCGGCACGCCACCCGCCAATTTCACCATTTCCGGATAGCTGACCCAATAGGGTGCGGGAATAATGACTTCATCGCCGGGGTTAAGGACTGCCATAAACGCTGTATACAGGGAGTGCTTACCACCGACCGAGACGATAATTTCCTCAGGCTTGTAGTGTAAATGATTGTGGCGGGACAGCTTGCCCGCGATGGCTTGGCGGGCCTCCGGCGTGCCGGGCGTAGGTTCATACTTGGTTTTGCCGGCCAGAAGGGCATCAATGGCGGCTTTTTTAATGGGGCCGGGGGTGTCGAAATCCGGCTCACCGGCCCCAAAGCTTACCACATCCACGCCTTGCTTGCGCAAGACGGCCGCCCGCGCCGTAACCGCCAGGGTGATGGACTCCGCGACAACGTCAAGCCGCTGTGCCAATTGCATGAAACACCTCTTTTGTTATTTACTTATCACCATTGGGCCGGCGCTGATTTGGTGCTCTTGCGCGGGCCGGTACCACCGTTATGTCTTCATGGGTCTGATCGTTTCGCCTTTGGCAGCCTACCGCCGGGCCACGGAAATTTCACCGGCCGATCAAACGCGATGGCATACGCAGTGCGACCGCGGCCGGATTCCGGCCCAGTACCGGCGATGGCGGCAATAACCGGGCTGTTGCCCCCGGAGTATCTTTTGGGAGGGCTGTCAGGCGCACGGCACCGGAACTGCCTGCCATGAAATCGGCGGCGCGGCGAATGTCAGACAGCAACCGACTGGGGGCCAAACCGAAGCCAATAACCATGGCGGCACACAGGGCTGCGGCAAACCGCGGGGCCAGCGTGGTACGCACGTGCGACGGAGTCCATGGCTCCCGCACATACATCGCGGCAATAATGCGCAAGTAATACGCCGCGGCTATCGCCGCGTTCACCACCACCAGAATGGCCAGAATCCAATGGCCGGTGGAAAGATCCGCCTGCACAATAAAGAGCTTGCCCAGAAAGCCAATAGTCCCCGGCATACCAATCAGGCTCAGCAGGCATATGGCCATGCAGGCAGCAGTCAGGGGATGTTCGGAGGAAATGCCGGCAATATCGTCAATATCTTCCGCCCCATCCGCTTTGCCCTGCATATAAATGAGCGCCGCAAACGCCCCCACGGTCATGAGGCTGTAAGCGGCCAGGTAAAACAGGGCCGCAGCAACGCCGTCATGAGCCCAGCCACCGCCGGCAACCAAGGCTGGTCCGGCCACCAATGCCGCCAGAATGTAGCCACTGTGGGCGATGGAACTGAAGGCAAACATGCGCTTGATGTTGCGCTGCAGCAGCGCCAGCACATTGCCGATGGTCATGGTTAAAACCGCCATCACCGTGAGCAGCGCTGGAATGGTGATGTCGGGGCCGCTGGAAAAATGCCAGCCGGTCAGGCCCAGCAGCAAAATGATGGCCACAAAGCCGGCGGCTTTGGGCGCAAAAGAAAGAAAGGCGGTAACTGGCGTGGCCGCCCCCTGATACACATCAGCGGCGTAAAAGTGCAGCGGCACAGCGGCAATTTTGTAGGAAATGCCCAGCAGCACCAAAAGCAACCCGATAATGGCCATCCAGGGCAGTTGGTGCTGGCTGATATCGGATTGAAAAACCGCGGTGATGGCTGAAAACTGCGTACTGCCGGAAAAGCCGTAGAGGTAGCTGAAGCCGAAAAGATAAATGGCGGCTGAAAGCGCCCCCAGAAAAAAATACTTGATGCCGGCTTCCTGGGCTTCGCTTTGGCCGCGGCCCGTGGCCACCAGAATGTACGTAGGAATGGAAACCAATTCCAACGCCAGAAACAGCCAGATCAGGTTATTGACTTTGGCCATCATACTGACGCCCGCCAGCGAGCAAAGTAACATGGCAAAAAATTCGCCGCGATAGTGGCGATCGGTATGGGCAGGATCCATGGCAAACGGCATTTCCCAGGCGGAAAACAGCAGCAGCAACCCGATACCACAGGTCAAAAGTGTCATGAAGGCACCCAGCGAAGTGGTATGGCTCTGAACGTCGTTGCTATAGGCCGCCACCAGCGCCACGATGACCCCGATGACCGCCGTCCACTGCGTCAGCCGGCGCAGCACATCGCGACGGACCAGCCCCAAAAGCAAAACCACCGCGGCGGCGCAAAGCAAAATAATCTCTGGCAATAAGCCCAGCAGCGAGGTGTTTACATCATCAGCCACGTAATATCCCTTACAATTCAGCGCATGGATGCCGCAACCACCTGCGGCGATCGCTTAACGAGTAACTTATGGCGGGCGGACAGCACCATCTCCGACGGATGTCCGGCCGGACCGGACATTTCCACCGCCACGTCCGGGGCGCGAATTTCCCTGACCGCCGGATCGAGTGACCGCAGCAGCGGATTGGGATAAATGCCCAAAATCAGCACCAATACCGCCAAGGGCGCCAAGACGAGCCATTCGCGGAAATTTAAGTCCCTTGGCGGCACGGCAACAGGAGCGGAAGCGGCGGAAGAATCCAGGACCGGTTCTTCCAGCGGCCCAAAAAAGACCTTGCCAAGCCAATACAGCATATACAAGGCCCCGAAAATCATGCCCAGCGCCGCGGGAATGGCGTAGAATGGGCCAAGCTGTCCGCCGTGGCTGCCGCCGCTGACATAAGTTCCCACCAGTGAAAGCAATTCACTGATAAAACCGTTCAGGCCGGGAACCGCAACGGTGGCGATGACAAAAAATCCCGCAAAAAAACCCAGGGCCGGCAATCGCAGGAACAAGCCGGAGACATCTTTCAGGTTGCGGGTACCGTATCGTTGTTGAATCATGCCGATGATCAGCAGCAGCGCAGCTACGGTCAGGCCCTGGTTGATCATGATCATCACGGATCCGGTCAGCCCCGTGGTGGTCAAAGCCAGCATGGCCAGCACGCACAGGCCCAGATGGCTGACCAGCGAATAGGCAATCAATTTTTTCATATCCTTTTGCACCCAGCTTACCAGGGCCGCGTAAAGGATGGAGATAATGCACAACACCGCCAGCAAAGGTGTCAGCCGCTCCACCGCCAGCGGCAACATGGGCAGGGCAAAACGGATCAGGCCGTATGCCCCCAGTTTAAAAGTGGCCATCATCACGGCCGCGGGTGTGGGAGATTCGGACAAGGCCAGCGGCAGCCAGGTATGCACCGGAAACAGCGGCACCTTGATGGCAAAGCCGATGAGTAATCCCGCAAACACCAGGCATTGCTGGCCAAGGCTTAAGGATTGCCCGGCTTTGTACAGGGCGTTTAGTGAAAAGGATACCGTGCCGAATTTGGCGTCGTGTACCCAGGCCAGGTAAATAAGACTGGCCAACACAAACACCGAGCCGGTAAAGGCATACAGAAAAAATTTGCCCGCCGCCCGCCGGCGTTCCGCCCCTCCCCATATTCCGATCAGGAAAAACATGGGAATGAGGGTAAATTCAAAAAACAGGTAAAACAGCATGACATCCGTGGCGCAAAACATGCCGATCAGGCCGAAATACATCAACAGCATCCAAAAATAAAATTCGTTATGCCGATGACGGACTTTGCCTATTCCGTCGAGAATGCACAGCGGCGTTACCACCACCGTCAGCAGAGTCAGCCACAGACTGATGGCATCAATACCCACGGAAAATCGTATGCCCAGTTGCGGAATCCAGGCCGCGTTAAAAACTTCCTGCCACTGCCCGCCATCCTGGTAATTAAAATGCGTGGCCATCAGCACGCCCAGGGCCAGCGGCACCAGCGAAACAAAAAAAGCCAGCATGCCTGCGGTTCGGTCGTTGTCGCAGCGGGGCAGGGCCAACACCAGCAGTGCACCGATCATGGTAGCCAGTAGCATCAAGGGTATTAACAGGTTGCTGTTCATGTTATTTTTACATCCCGATTTTATTTTGCGGGCCGGTGCGTCCATGGCCCGGCTCCGGTTTCAACGGTCCAGAGGATTGGGGCTACCGCAGCAGATACAACACTCCCAGTATCACCACCGCGACACCCGCAATCATGCCGATGCCGTAATACCGCAACCGTCCGCTTTGCGTGGGTTTAAGGACATAGCCTGTAAATTGTGGGAAAAAGCCGATCATAAACACCACCCCATCCACCACAAAGCGGTCAAAAATGGATAGCGCCTGACCGAACAGCCACAGCGGTTGAACAATGCCGTAGTTGTAAAGTTCGTCGATGTACCACTTGTTTTCCAAGAACTTAACCACGGGTGCCAGGGCTGCACCGACAGCATCGGCGGCCCGGCGGTTGGCCCAGTGAAAATAGGCCGCAACCAGCACGCCCAGCAGAACCAGCACCGCACCCGCACCCATCAGCATGGCCGGAGCCACGCGTACAGTAGACACCGTCTGCACTGGAATATGGGTCCCGGGTGTTATGACAACCGGATGTGCCGCTCCATTGAGCAAATGCACCGGGCTTAAAAACGATTGAATCCAGCCGCCGCCGTTGGCTCCGCCAAAGACCCCCAGGTATCCGGCCAACGCGGCACCACAGGCCAGAATAATCAGCGGCATCCACATGGCCGCGGACCCGTCCGATGGTTTATGCCCGTCGGTCTCGTGCCCGGTGTTACCATGCGACCCATGCGCTGCAGAAGATTCGAGCCGCGCCTGCTCCGGCAGCACAAACGCGGATGGCTCGTGCTTACCCGCTGTGGCCGGCAGAACCAGGTCTCCCATGAACACACGAAAAAAAACCCGGAAGGTGTAATATGCTGTGATCAGGGCGGTTATAAAACCCACCACCGAAAGCAGCGGCCCCCAGTTCCAAGAGGCATTCATCGCCGCTGTAAGAATTTCATCCTTGCTGAAAAAACCGGAAAAACCCGGAAAGCCTGAAAGCGCCAAGGCACCGATCAACAGGCAGCCGGCGGTAATGGGCATCACCTTGCGAATTCCCGACATCTTGCGAATATCCAATTCGCCGCCCATCGCGTGCATCACCGACCCGGTGGACAAAAACAGAAGGGCCTTGAAAAAGGCGTGTGTAAAAACATGAAACACCGCCGCCGTGCCGGAAGCCACGCCCAGCGCCATGAACATGTAGCCAAGCTGCGAGACCGTGGAATAGGCCCATATGCGCTTCATGTCATATTGACACATGGCAATGGTGGCCGCCATAAAGGCCGTGAAACAGCCCACCACCCCCACCAGATGCAACACCGGCATGGCCAGGGTGAACAGTGGCATGCAGCGGGCGATCAGGTACACGCCGGCGGTAACCATGGTGGCGGCGTGAATAAGCGCGGAAACCGGCGTGGGACCTTCCATGGCATCGGGCAACCACACATGCAGCGGAAACTGAGCCGATTTGGCGAATGCCCCAAACATCAGCAGCAGTGCAATCCAGATCAGGGTTCCGTGATGGGCCGCCAGAAACCCGACATTCTTAAGGTCGCTGGACTGAAAAATCCGGCTGAATGTTTCGGTATGAAAAACCAGGTAAATAATGAAAATGGCAATGGCCAAACAGGTATCGCCAATCCGATTGACGATGAACGCTTTTTTGGCCGCCTCCCGCGCCGACGGCTTGGTATAGTAATAACCCACCAGCAGGTAGCTGGCCAGACCCACGCCTTCCCAGCCTAAATACAGCAGGACGAAGTTATCAGCCAGCACCAGCGTACACATGAAAAACACAAACAGGCTCAGGTACGCAAAAAAGCGGAAATAGCCGTAATCCCCCTGCATATAACCGCAGGAATAAATGAATATCAACGTCGAAACAAACGTGACAAACACCAGAAACAAACTGGTCAGCGGATCCACATAAATGCCGATCGGAATGGAAAATCCGCCGGAACTGATCCAATGGTAAATGGTGAGATGCTGGACCCCGACAATGTGCCGCCGCTGGAACATCACCAACAACGACAACGCCAGCACCGCTGAAATCGCCACGCCGATCACGGCAGGCATCCAGGACCGCGACTTAAGCACCCTGGCACCCGACAACGTGATGATCAGCGCCGCCAGCAGCGGAAATAAGGGAATCAGAGCGACGCTCTGCATAATTGACAGACCTGGCAGCATAAGTTGAAAAGTCTCCGGCTATAACTTCATTCTGGCCCGGCCATCAGCCCCGCAATCATCCGCCAATACTGGGGTGTGGCTCACCGATTACATTCTTGCGTATCCATCCCGCACTTTGCTCAATCCCCGTCCGCCTTTGGGCGTTTATCCCTGCATCTCCGACCAGACATCCACATTCAACGTTTCCCGCCGACGGAACAGCAATATCACCAGCCCCAACGCCAGGGATGCTTCCGCCGCAGCTATGGTTAAAAGAAAGATCACAAACGACTGGCCGTCCATATTCATCCAATACCGGCCAAAGGCGATCAGGTTGATGGCCACCCCCTGAAACATGATTTCCGTGGATAAAAATATCAGGATCATGTTGCGGCGGGCCACAAAACCAATCAGCCCCAGCACAAACAGCACCGCTCCCAGCGACAGGTATTCATATAAAATCGCTTGACTCATCACCGCCATGGCCGATTCCTTTTTTAACCGCGGAATTATTCCGTCGGCATTTGACCTGTTCCCAGTACCCCGGCGGCAGGTTCGTTCTTACGGGCAATCATCACCGCTCCAACCAGGGAAATGGTCAGCAAAATACCGGCCAGTTCCAGCGGCAATGCATATTGTGAATATAAGTTCACGCCCAGCAGTTCCATCCCGCCCATCTTCGGAGCCGGCTTTTGACCTGCCTGGGCCGGCTTGCCGGCCAAAATCTTGTGGCCCATGGTCATGCCCACCGCAACCGGACCGGACGGTCGCGCGGCCATAAATGCCCGCGGCTTACCAATAAACATCAGTTGCAGCACCGTGCCCAGCAGCACAAAACTTACCAGCACCGCCAGCAATGGATCCGTCGTTACACGGTCGTAATCAGCCACGGCCACATTGCCGCCGGGACTCGCCAACATTATGACGAAAACGTAGGTAACCAAAATGGCTCCGGCGTAAATGATGATCAGCACAATGGCCATGAACTGGGCAAAGAGCAAAATAAACAGCCCCGCCACAGCCAGAGTCAGCAGCACAAAATAAAGCGCACAATACAACGGTCGCGGATGACAGATCACGGCCGTGGCCGAGATCACCGCAATCAGGGCAAACAGGCAGAAAAAAACATTCAGCCCCGCACCCTGGCTCTCCACTTCATGAAGGCCTACCCAGCGCAGCAAATAAAGCATGGCCGAGCCAAGCGTCAATACGCCCACCAGCGCTCCGGTTTTTACCAGCGAGCCACGTCCCCGCGGCAAAAGCAGATAAATGCTCAAGGCTCCCAGAGCCGTTGCAACCGCTAATGCATAATCCATACGCCGCTATTTCCAATCTTCAAATTTTCACCGGATTCACCGCCCCGGGCGGCGAATCAGCGCTGTTACCGCCGACTTGCCTGCAGGGCGCTGCCGTCCGATATCTGTCGCGGCCGGCGGCCCTGGGCGTTGCCGTCACCGCAGTTACCACCGACAACGTCCGGCGACAACCGCGAAACACCGGATTATGGCGCTTGGGACAATAATTGCAAGCCTGCGGGCCTATCTCTTAAAGTTATAGGCCCCCACCGTCCGATACAAATCCCCCATTTTATCCAATTTTACCGCCCCGAAAATCACCGCTCCAAAAACATCCGCGACGTACAGTCCGCGTAACCAAACAGCCGATAGAAGTGTTCGGGGCAAGCGGCAATTTAAGGATTCCGGCCGGGCTTAACAAATATGCCCAGAGCGGGATTTTTCGATGAGTTTGGCCGCAAGTGCGGCCGCTAAATGGCCGAAGAGAGATTTCGTGGCAGAGATGGCTGGAAGCCGCTCTGGTGGCATCCTGTGTCGTGCCGGTAGCGCGACGTTGTCTGGCTTATGGAATGGCTAAATGACGTCCCCCGGTATAGAGGCGGTAATTTCATCATGGAAACCTTCATTCTCCCAGCACGGGTTCAAGATTTTCTCAATTATCTGCAATTTGAACGGCATTTTTCCAGCTACACCAGCCGCTGCTATGGCGCAGATCTCAAGCAATTCGGCGGTTTTTTGGCTAATCCCGGTGCCCCGACACCGGCGGTAAATGGCACGGGAAATTCGCCGGCATCAGCGCCGGCCGCCATTCCAGCCGCGGCGGCTCAGGCCACCGAATCTTCGCCTGAGCAACTCGATCAATTGCTGGTGAACGCCAATGTTGATGACGTGCGCAACTACCTGCAGAAGATGCGCGAACAGAATTATTCCAAAGCCACCATGGCCAGAAAACTGGCTACCCTCCGCAGCTTTTTCAAATTCCTCAACAAACGCGGCCTCACCGGCAACAACCCCATGCTCACCATTCGCACGCCGAAGCTGGAAAAACGCCTGCCCAAATTTATGACCGAAGAGCAGGTCAACCGGCTTCTGCAAACCCCGAAAGATACCGACCTGCTTGGTTCACGCGATAAAGCCATGCTGGAAGTCATTTACAGCACCGGCATGCGGGTAAGCGAACTGGTGGGACTTAATGTCGACGATGTGGATTTTTCCGGCAATGTCATCAAAGTCCGCGGCAAAGGCAAAAAGGAACGCCTGAACCCCGTCGGCCAGACCGCCATGAACGCCATTCAAAAATATATGCCCATGCGCAATTCTACCGTGCCCGCCGGCAGTTCCGTCTCTTCGCTGTTCATTAACAAGCACGGCCAGCGATTAAGCACCAGGTCGGTGCGGCGAAAGTTGGATAAATACCTGCTGGAAGCCCACCTCGATCCGGATATCAGCCCGCACACGCTGCGGCACAGCTTTGCCACGCACATGCTCAACCATGGGGCGGATTTACGGTCGGTGCAGGAATTGCTGGGCCACCAGAGTCTGAGCACCACGCAAATTTACACCCACCTGACCACGCACCGGATCCGCGAGGCCTACGAAAGCGCCCACCCACGCGCCACTTGAAAATAAGGCACGCACGGCCCATGCTATACTCCGTCGGGTTTGTCCCAAGGAGTTTGTATGGCCTCCGCCGGTACTTCCAGCAGCGTGCCCCGCGAAATCTCCATGACTTTTGCCGCCGGCATGTTCGGCGCTCTGGTCAATGCAGGTGCGGCTTGGCTTTGCGGAAAATTGAATCTCTTTGCTTTGCTGCATTGCAGCCTTTCCGGTGATTTTAATAAATGGCGGTTTTACCAGCACCTGGTCTGGGGCGGCATCTTCGGCCTGTGCTTTTTGCTGCCGCTCCTGGCCGGTTCCACCTTCAAACGCGGCCTGGTGTATGGCTTGCTGCCGGCCGCATTTGACCTGTTGGTGGTTTTCCCTTTTTGGATGCACAAAGGCTGGCTGGGCATGGATTTCGGCCACACCACCTTTTTGTTTGTCATCTTGCTTAACATCATCTGGGGCTTGGCTACCGCCCTGTGGCTGCGCATGATCCAATGATGAAGCGCCGCACCCCTTTGCAACCCCGGCCCGCATCAATCGTTTAATAGTAGAGAAAGGACCGTTGGCGAATGGCTTTAACCGTCGGCGAAACATATAACCGGGCCACCGCCGATTCGGCTCTCGCCGTACCGCAGGTTGCCGGCCGAGCTTTAAGCTCAAATCTCCCGCTTCACATTTGCCTGTTGCGGCCGGTTCTCTCAGGTGCCGGTTCGGGTGCGTCTGCTGCCAATTCCGCCGACCCGCTGGCAGCCGCCCTGGCTGCGGCGGGCCATCATGTGCAGGTGCTTTATCTGCCCGGTCCACACTCTCCGGCACAAACCATCCGGTTCTGGACCAACCACTATCGCAACATGGGGATAGATTTTGCGGCACTGCCGGATATGCCCGCAGTGCGCGTGGGACCCGCCGGCCCGGCCCAAACCAGCTACCGCCTGTTACAGTTTCTTCTTAGCCGACAAGATCGCCTGAACCTGGTCCATCTGCCCCTGTGGCCCGGAGTGGGCTACCACAGTATGCTGGCGAAACATCAGGGCTGGGCCTTCCAGCACACCCGATTTGTCGTTGGCCTGGACCATCCTGCCCCGCGTGCAGGGTCGGACCAGCCTTCATTTTTACATCAGGTGGAGGAACTTGAGGCCGCTTTCATGCAGCGGCAAATGGTATCCATGGCCGATGCTCTCTGGAGCACGCAACCACAGGCCGCGGCAGGCCGGCTGAACCTGCCCCCGGATGCGGACCCTGTGACGATTGAGCCGGCCTGTGATCAAACAGCCGGCACTGCCCAATGGCTACGCTGGCACGATCGTCTGCTGGCCAAATGCCCAGACCCGGTTTCGACCTTCACGCCCAAAGACCAGGCCGCGGCAACGCTGGTAAGCGTATGTATCTGCCATTTTAATCGCCCACTTCTTCTGGCCCGGGCTTTGGAATCCATACGCAACCAGGATTACCCGCATTTGGAGGTGGTTGTTTGTGATGACGGCAGTACCGATCCCGCCGCAATCGGCTTTTTAAACTCGTTGGAGCCGGAATTCGCCGTCAAGGACTGGCAAATCATCCGCCAGAATAATCGTTATCTGGGAGCGGCACGCAATACCGCCGCCCGGGCCGCCCGCGGCGAATACCTGCTGTTCATGGATGATGACGATGTGGCCCAATCCGATGAAATCAGCGTGTTTATGCGGGTCGCCCGGCACACCGGTGCGGACATTTTAACCTGCTCGATGGAACGATTTTCCTCTCTGGAACCACCGGCGGAAAATCAGCCCCCGCGGAATATTCAAGTGTTTCTCGGGCCGGCGGTGGCTGCCGGTGCCTTTCGTAATGTGTTTGGGCCGGCCAACGCCCTGATCCGGCGCCAGGCCATGGAATTACTTGGCGGTTTTGGCGAAGATTACGGCGTGGGGTTTGAAGATTGGGAATTTTTTGCCAGGGCGGTGCTGCGCGGTTTTCATCTCCAGACCATCCCCCGGCGGCTCTTCTGGTATCGCATGAACCCATCCGGCATGTGCGGCAGTACCGATCCACATGCCGCCCGGCTGCGTATCATTCAGCCCTACCTGCAGGCTGCGCCCGCACCGCTGCGCGAATTGCTGCTTTACGCCCACGGCACGTATCATACCTGGCAAAGCGACGCGGCCTTGCCATGGCCACACGGGCTGGCACAGACACCCCAGGCCTTTGTGGACCGCCACTGGCAATCCGCATCCTGGCGCAGTACACGTATCTTCCGTGACATTTCCGCCCGCCTCGGCGGGCACCCGTCGGAGGCCCGGCCCATCGTTCATACCGCGGCGGCGGCCTGGGAGGTGGTGAATCGCATGCAGCAATCCATTTCCTGGAATATCACCGGGCCGTTTCGCGCCCTGCGCCGACTGCTGCGCCGGCACCGCTGGCCGCTGTACATTTTCATTCTTCTTGCCGCCTGCCTCAGCCGCCCGCTCGGCGGACCGGCCTGTGTCCGGGCCGGTGACATGGAATTGGGCTGTGGCCGACATTGTCTGCGCAGGGCCAAATGGTCAACCCGCCGCGGAACACCGTGCCTCCAGCCGCATTAAACACACTTCCAGCGGGACAAATGATGGATCAACCTGATGTGCAGCGTGTTATTCTTGTGCTGGGGGCCGGCCGCAGCGGCACCAGCGCCATCGCCCGCGGATTAGCCGCGCTGGGCGTTGAACTCGGTGATCATCTGGTGCGGCCTGATCCGCAGGAAAATCCGCGTGGCTATTTTGAAGATGATGATTTGCGCCGGATCAATGATGCGGTGCTGACCGTGGCAGGCTCATCCAACATGAGCCTGAACCTGGTAAGTCCCGCAACCTTCAACCTGCCCGCCCTTATGCCCTTAAAAGATCAAGCCCGATCACTGATCCGCCACCGCTATGGCCGCTGCCGCCTGTGGGGCTTTAAGGATCCACGGACCACCCTGACCCTGCCCTTCTGGCAGGGCCTCCTGCGACAGGACCATTATCAGGATGCTTATGTGCTGGCTGTACGCAATCCGCTGAGCGTGGCGGCATCGTTGGCTGGCATTGACGCCGGCTTTGATGTACGCCGATCCTGCATCTTCTGGTTGCTGCGCAACGCCGCCGCCTTGACCGGCAGCTGGGATCGCCCCTGCGTGGTGGTGAATTACGACGCCCTGCTGGCTGACCCGCGCCGGCAGATGCAACGCGTGGCCAATTCCCTGTCTTTGCCCTGGACGCCCCCGGTCGCTCAAGCGGTGGATACCTACGCGGCGGAATTCCTGGCTGCGCACCTGCGTCATGCGATCCACTCCCGGCAGGACCTGCAAAATCACCCGGCAGTACCGCCGGTGGTATGGCGGGCCTATGAATCGCTGACCGCCCTGGCCGACGACCATCTGCACCCGACTGATGCGCTGATACGTGAACCATGGACTCTCATCCAGCGGGAACTTGCGGACTTTGCGCCACTGCTTGGTTACTGCCAAGATCTGGAAACTCAGCTCGGCCGGCACATCTCGCAAATACCGGCCGTACCCGGCACCCTGCACCGGTTACAGCACAGGCTTAAACGCCGCCTGCGGCATTGGCTGTCGTAGGATACTCGCCGCCCCGGTAGTCGGAAGATTCCACGCCGTCGCTCCCGGATCCGGGCTCCTGCAGCACCCCTGCCAGCTTACTGCTGCGTCCTCTCAACAACTACCCCCGCCTTCACCAGCGCATGATCGACCACCTGCGCCAGCACTCTCTGACCCTGGATATTGGGATGAATATGATCCGCATTAAAAAGCTTCCACCGCCCGCCCATTGCGTAGAGCAGATTGATCAGCGGCAGATGCAGCCTTCGGGCCACCGCCACAATGCGCGGAGCCACCCCGGTTTTCGGCACCGCCTCTTGCGGACCGGTGATGGTTCCATCGCCCAGTGATGGCGGTAGACAGATAAAAACCTTCGGATGCGTGGAAAGCTTCTGAAAGTGCCGGATCAGGGCAGTAAAATCCCGACTAAAATACCGCCGCATCACGGCCAGGTTGCCATGGTTGGAATCATTGGTGCCCAGCATCACAATCACTACATGAGGCTTAAACGCCGTGGCCTGTTTAAATTCCGGTACGTTCCAGTACGAAACATTCCACGTGGGATGCCTTAACGCGGTGGCCCCGCTGTGGCCAAAGCCCCGCACCACATAGGCCGGTCCCACCAGCCGCTGCAGTACCACCGGATATGCATTGATCAACCGGTGCGGCACATGGTACCCCCACGTGATACTGTCGCCCACACAGGCAATGCGCAACGGCAGCACCCGCGAGTTCATCGCCGCCCCTGGCACTGCCCATGCGCCGGCCGCCAGCATGATGATCAGGGACAACGTGGATGGAAAAAGTGCATTCATCGGTTCAACCCTTTCTTGCGTCGAGATATAAAAATAATGTCGCATGCGGCTCCGCTGTCCCGGCGGTTACCGCGCGTTATTTCACCAGTCCCCAGAGTACCGCACAACTCGGCTTGGCTTCGTTATAGCGATGCAGCGTCAGACCGTTGAGTTTGGTGGCGCTTTTGTTGTCTCCGAACGCAATGGCGTCCGCGAGATTGTCAAAACCGGCGTCCGGCCCCTGGTAGCTATTGACGATAAACGTAAACCCAAACGTCCGACCAGCCTGGGGATGCCATTGGCTAAGCTCTGTCCACGGAATCGCCGCTTCGTAAATCGTGATGTTGCCATCGTGCCTCACCAGGTGCAGGCTGCCGACAACCGGGCCTTGGTCCACCTTAGCCCGCGGCTGCCGGGGCCAATAAAAGCCCCGCGGCACCCCGGGAGCCAGCAGCCGCCACAATTCCGAGCCGCCGCCTTTGCACGCATAGAGCGCATATTCATAATCCGTATCCGGCATGGCATGAAAACCCGCGGGCACCAGCTTTGTATCCAACCGCATATCCCGGGAGTTGTAACCCGGTATTACGTGCAGCGCAAATTGCAGAGTGTTGCCCACCCATGGCAAATCCACATGCGGAGTCTTTTTATAAACGTATGTGGCGTCGGCAAAGGTGGCGCGGGGGTTGATTTTCCGCTCCCGGAAAAATACTGCCGCAGCGCCTGTGGCCACTTCCGCTTTGGCCCGCCGATGGGTAGCCAGAAACTTTTCGTAGGCTGCAAACAGAGCATTGCGCTGCAGTGCCGCAGGAACGACCAGCGGCGTGTTCCATGGGGCCGCAAGAATAAATTTTTCATAGGGCTTGAGGCTTTCGCAGTACACGTCATCCTTGGCACTGCGAAAATATTGCGCGTCATTGCGCGTGGCCAGCCGTAGATGTCCCGGATAGGCCACCGCATCATTCACACGGGCCAACACATAAAAGTAACGGGAATCATACGCCAGTTTCACCTGGCTGAAGAATTGATGCGGATATTTGGCCGCTTCCTGGCTAAACGGCAGCCAACGGTGGTTTGCAAACCAGGCCTGCCCCTTCTCACATCCGTGCATCACGCCAGGAATACTCTTCCACTGGCTTAAATCGCCGTTGATCTTGATGGTCTTATGCACAGCCACCAGCGCGTGAAGATTTTCCGACCAGCCGGCATGGCCGGCGGCGCTGGCAAATGCATACCGAAACGGATAAACATTGGTGCGGGCAATTCGCGCCTGAATGACTGCCACGGCCACATCCAGCGATTGGCCCGGGTTCAGCGCCACCCGCACCCGGTCCTGGGCCAGCTTGATGCCCGCCGGGGCGACAATGCTAAGCGTACCGCTGATTTTCCGCGGCAGCAGGTTGTGCAGCGTGGTGTGCAGTTGCGCTCCGGGACGGTTGAGAAACTGGGTAAAATCGTGGGCAATGATTTCCACCGGCCGCACATCTTTGTACCTCGCCGCCGCCAGCCGCTGCCGAATCAGCTCCACGCCCCCTTGGGGACACGTCAGGTAATAGGCCAGGGTGGTCACGGGCAGGGTGACTCTTCTTTTACGCATGAAAACCCGGTTGCCATCCAGATTATAAATATGGATGGCTCCATCGGCATTGTTAAAGCTCATCGTGCCACCGTGGGTTAAGTTAAACTGCCACCACAGCACCGACCGCAAAGAATTGCCGAACGGGGTAAACAGCCGCCCCAGCAGCACCACCACCGCATGAGGATCTGTTCCAAACTCAAAGGCAAACGGCAGATGATGCATAAACAGCATCCGCCGAAATGGCTTGTCGGTAATAAAGTAGCTGAATGTATTGCACGCCAATGCCACCGGTGTGGGCATGGTGTAGGTGGTGGGTGAACCGGGGGCGCTAAAATAAATAAAATCCGGATAACACGGATTCACGTGTCCCTGGCCGCAGGCCATAAACTGCGTCATCACCTGCGGCAGCATCATTTCATTGCAGGCCACCCAGCTTTCGGTGTCCATGCTTTGTTTTTGCCAATAATGGGCCACCATCGGTCCGTAGGAAAAATCCGGCTGCACATAATGATCCGTGAAAATATCGACCATTTTTATTTGTTTGGCCGGGTGTCGGCCGGTCAAAAACATATTTTCCGTGTTGCCGATCCAACCGGCGGCGGCAGTTTTCATGGGTGGCTTTTGGGCGTGCGCCACTGCTGCAATGACTCGCATAATCGCCCGGTAGTGCGGTATATCACTTTCCCAACCGCTGATGGAAATGCCATTCCACGGCTCATTCCAGTTTTCCAGCACCCACAAGGATCCCCGGCCATGATCCCAATAGCGCCGGCATGCGGCATTGAGCCATTTCTTAAACAGCGGCAGATATTTCGGTTCACAAGACCAATCCGCCTTGGTGGGAATACAGGCCGGCGTGGGCTGATCAAACGGCATGGTCCAAAATGGCGCGCAGTCCACCGTCCACATGGTGCGCACCCCGGCCTTGGCCATGGCGTGCATCATCGGATCCAGACTGCTCCAGTTATACACCCCGCGTTTCTGTTCCACACTGCTCCAGTGCGCCTCAAAACGCAGTATTTTCAGACCCAGACGCGAAGCCGTCCGGGCACCACGTAACAACAAGGCCGGATTGTTATCGGCACCCTGGGTCATCAGTGCCGCTTCGTTGAGAATCGGGGCACCGGTGTTAAACCCGGGCGTAATCCGATGGGCCCGCAGCACAGTGCATAAAAATTGCGGATTTTTCCCATCCGGTGCCACAGTTATCACGTAGCAGCCATACCGTTCCGGCACCGGCAAATGGCTCACCTCCAACATCGACCCACCTCCGGGAGCCGGCTTCAGGTAAGTCGCGGAAGCTGCGGGATATCCTCGCCCAGACGCAGCCAGCGCGGCACCCAATTTGCCCGCCGCCCCGGTCACCACACGAACATGCGCCCGCCAGCCCAGAAACTCAATTTTCGGCACGCCGCTGGGAACCATGCTGGCCCAACCGGGATGCCAATACCGGTTTTTGTACATGCCGATCCGGCCAATTGAAAACTCCAGAAACTTCCCCTTTCCCGCCGCCGAAAGCCGTATCTGCAGATTGACGGCATCACCCGGAAAGAAAACATTGCCAGGCTCGCTGGACGTTACAAAGGCATAATGGATATTGGGCGCCGCGCAACCCATCACATTCAAGTTGCGCCGGTCCAGCAAGCTGGGCCCCGCGGCCTGCGCCGCGCCCGCTACCAGCAAAGCCGCCATAGGCGCAATCCAACCCGATAAATAAAGCCTTCTCATAACCGGTACCCTTTGCACAAATTTGCGAACTAAACGTGGCTTGGCGATTCCATACCGCCGTCAAACCTCTTCTGGCCGTAGCACATTATACATTATCTTTAACATCGATAACTGTAATGTATATTATTGCCAGTGCCAGCACAATGCAAGTTCTCGCCGTTGTAATCACAGCAGAATGTGGCCGTATAGCATTATCCGGGCTTGGGTTTGTCAGATGATTGATCCGAGAATAACTGCCAAAAAACAGCGGGAATGGCACGCCTGACTTGAGGATGCAAGGATGTGGCATCTGGAATTTACAGATGGTGTGCTGGACGACAACTGGAGATGATCGTTTTGCCCCTCCCCGGTGGAACTGCTGCCAATAAGACCCCCTGATGAAACACCTGCACGCGTCGCGGAGATTGCCGGGATCAGTCGGACGATGATTCATTACATATGAAACGATATGTTGCAGACGGTCGGCCGACGGCAGGTGCCTTGGATTGGCATGCACGGCAAAAAGCTCCGGCATCGCAACAGTTGACGTTGGAGACCAGTTTTCGCCTCTGGTTTGCGCCGACGGTGGACAAAGCCTTGCCCGTATTGAGCACCTCGCGCTGATTCGCCGTTTTTACGCCAACGGAGGGGGTTGCGCGAGTTGAAGACCGTCACGATGTCTCGACCACACCGACAAAGTGTAGCTCCAAACGCCGCCGTAGGCCGGCCCAGCCATCGCTGCAACTTTGCCGCCCAATTATTCGTTGTACATAATGTCGCTCTTATGGTACATTAATTACAGAAAGATTAAGGTTCTTGAAAATGGCCAACGCGAAAAATGGTTCTTCTCGTGAGCGCCCCCTGGTAAAACAGGGCATTATTCTTGATGCGCTGCGTCGGCAAATCAGGTCTGGCAAGCTTGCTCCGGAGAGCCGTTTGCCGCTGCGCACCCAACTCGAAAAAACATTCCAGGTCAGCAGCGTAACATTGCAACGCGCTCTCGATCGGCTGACCCGTGATGGCTATATTTATGCACGCGGCAAGGCTGGTACTTTTGTGGCCAAATATCCGCCCCATCTTTACCAGTACGGATTGGTATTTCCACACAGCCACTCTGAAGAAGGCGGCTGGCTCCATTACTGGAGCGCTCTGTGCAAAGAAGCTCAGAACATAACCCAACAGGGCCAGCGCCGCCTGGTTTTCTATTATGGTCTGGGAGAACACCAGAATAGTGAAGACTATCAAAAACTGCTCCGTGATCTGGACAACCATCGCCTCGCCGGATTACTTTTCGCGGCACCGCTGCAGAACCTGCTCGATACGCCAGTCTATACCACCCCCGACATACCTCGTGTAGTTTTGGCCGACACCTCCTTCGGATTCCCGGCCGTCAACGTCGATAAAAAATCGTTTGCCACGCGTGCCCTGGATTATCTCACCGGTCAGGGCTGTCGGCGAATTGCAGTGCTCGACGGTTCCGGCATGTTCCGGCAGCCCGCGGAACGCCTGTACTGGTTGAGCGAATTAGCTCGACGCGGCGTCAACAGCGGTTCGCACTGGGTTCAAGCCGTCGATGTTATCTATCCCCAGTGCGCTATTTCCGCAGTGGAACTGCTCTTTTATTCGGGCAACAGCCATCGCCCGGATGCCCTGATTATCGCCGACGATAATCTGGTGGAGCCTGCCACCGCCGGTCTGCTCAATGCCGGTGTGCCCACGCCGGAGGAAGTCAAAATTGTAGCCCATTGTAATTTTCCCTGGCCCAAATCCGGCGCATTGTCCACCAAACGCCTCGGCTTTGACATCCGCGAATGGCTGCAGGCCTGTTTTGAATGTATTGATCAACAACGGCAGGGGGTCACACCGGCCTCCATGCATCGCGTGCCCGCCCGTTTTGAAGAAGAGATCACCGTGGCCGCATTCCCAAGTGCCGCAGCCGTTGCCTCACCTCGACTTGTGCCTGCTGCCGAGTAATCGGAAAGCATGATTTTGCCGGCCGTTGAAGTTGACCTGGAGCTTTTGCCCACCTATGCCCAACAAGGGAAGTGGAAAACCTGCGTCGTAGCCTCGGTCCCAATGGAAGCTAGAGCCTTTTTCATTCGTTCCTGGCGATCATAGAGAATTATGCGAAGATGGCTTTTTGACAAGGTGGTCGATAGTCATGGTCTATGCGCTGGAATTCCGACGCGCGGTGGCGGCGGCCACCTTTACGGCCAACAGCTCCCGCGATCTGTATATAAATGGATCCCTGGTGGCCTCAAATACACCAGGGCCGCATTCCTTGAATAACGCCGCCTCAACATCGGGGAGAGTACTGTATTTCCTGGCCGTTGGTTTGACGGCGGCATCGACGAGGTTGCGGTTTTCAACACGCAGCTTTCCAGCCGCGACATCCGGCAAATTTATAACTCCGCCAGTGTGGTCCCTGAACCGGCAACGCTGGCCATGCTGGCCGTGGGCGGTTGGACCCTGCTGATCCGCCGTCGGCAGTCAGCCTGACCTCACTTCATTGACCACCAACAAAATCCTCCAGCCGAGAACAAACCGGCCGGAGGATCTTTTGTTGCCACCCGATCCTTGCAGCCCTTGCTTCCCTCCAACACATGGCAAACGTGATGGACTGCAAATTTACGTTGTGCGTGTGTTCCGGCCATCATGGTCATCTTTTTCATTGCCGTGTCCGATTGAAGCGGCCTGACACCCTTTGCCCAGCCCCCTTTTTTCCATCCAGGGCAGCTTGGGGCTTGTGTGGATACAATCTGGCACGGTGGCATCGCGCGGGCGGGGGGCGACTACGCCCATGCGGAAGGAATTTATTTGGCTTCAGAATCATCACAAACCACCGATTATCCCGAATGGGAAGAAGGCCAGGCGGCGGCCCTGGCCCAGCCTACCCAGCCCGTAACCGATCCGCACCATCGTCGGCCTTCCAGCCTGACGCTGCAACCGGTTTCAACACGAACCGTTTTGCGCCTCGCCATGCCGGCCATTGGAGAACAAGTTCTCAACGCCATCATCGGACTTACCGATACGGTCATTGCGGGCCACATACGCGGCACGGCCAACACCATCGCCTCCGCCACCGCCGCCGTCGGCCTGATGACCTATCTGCAATGGTTTGCCGGTCTGATGACCGCCGCCCTGGGCGTGGGGGCTACGGCCATCGTGGCCCGATCCATTGGCGCCAACCGCACACGTGTAGCCAATCGCGTGGCCGGCACATGCGTGTCGGCGGCTTTTCTGGTGGGAGTGCTCACCGCCACGGGCCTGTTTGTGTTTGCCCACCAGGTCATTGTCATCTGCGGCCTTACCGGTCAAGCCGCGGTTTTCGCCCAGCAATATCTGCGGATCATGCTCATCACCATCAGTCTGCAAACCGCGTCGCAGATCGGCATGGCGGCGATCCGCGGCGCCGGCGATACCGTCAACCCCATGCGCATCATGTTCATGGTCATGTTGATCAATGGCGTGGCTTCCACAGCGTTTACCTACGGCTGGATGGGCGCACCGGCCTGGGGCCTGCCCGGAGATGCGTTTGGCACGCTGCTGGCGTATCTGACCGGCGGGGTATGCACGAGCATTATTTTATTTACCGGCCGACGCCAATTGCACCTGCAAATGCGCCATCTACGCGTGGTTCCCCATGTTCTCCGGCGGGTGCTGAAAATCGGCATGCCCAGTTGGGTGGAAGGTGTTTTGCTGTGGGCCGGGCAGTTCCTGATTGTGGTGTTTGTCATCAATACCCGCACCGATCCGCACGGTTATACCCTGGCCGCACACGTATCAGTATTGCGCATCGAGTCGATATCTTTTTTGCCGGGATTCGGTTTTGGCATCGCCGCATCCACGCTGGTGGGTCAATATCTGGGAGCCCAAAAACCGGAGGAAGCGCGGCGGGCGGGCCACATTGCCGCGTGGCTGGCATTAGTTACCATGACTCTGCTGGCTCTGCCAATGGTCTTTTGCCCGCAATTCATGCTGGACCTGATCGTTCATTCTCCGCCGGTGATCCAGGTGGGCTTCTGGCCGATGATTCTGGCCGGTCTGGCGCAACCCGGCTTTGCGCTGGCGATTGTGTTTTCCGGAGCGCTGAAAGGCGCAGGCGAAACGGTATTGCCGATGATTTCCACCATCACCGGCGTCTTGCTGGTACGTCTGGGAATCCTGGCGCTGTTGCTGCTGGTCCTGTGGCAGCACCATACGCCGGCCACAAATCTTACCGCCGTCTGGATTGCCGTAGTCGTGGATTTGAACTACCGCGCGGTCTTTAACTATCTGGCCTATCGCCACGGCCGTTGGCAGCGCCTTCGCGTGTAGCCCGGCAGAACGCCGAGTCTATCGGGCGTGATAACCGAAAAGGCCGCGTTTTTTGATAATCTCCGCCACCACTTGCGGTACCATCGTTTGCCATAAATCGTCCCCAGCCTTGATTTTTATCAGCACATCCCGGGAAAATATGGGCAGGTAGTCTTCATTATACTTGGCGAGTTGTCGAATAAAGCCGCGATCCACCAGGTAACCGTAAAGTTTGGCCAGATCCGACTTGACGGTGAAGTTTTCCACGCGAACCAGGGCTCCGGTGGCAGGATCGCGCAAGGGATAGATGTACAGGCGGTGCTCATTTTTGAAGAGCCGGCCGAACGATTCCAAAATTCCACCTTCCAGATCCTGGTAGTATTTTTCCTCAAAGAGATCCATCAGACTCGATGCCCCCATGGCGATGCCGACAGGCTTTTTGGTATATCGGGCTACGAACGCCGTGAGCCGGTAAAATTCAAAATAGTCGGAAATAAGAACGGTTTTGCCGCAGGCCGCAAGGGTTTCCACCCGGGCCAGAAAATCCCGCAGATCAATATCGCCCGCCACCATCAGATTCCGCATGGTGATTTCCATGAGTTCCACGGGTTTTTCGGCACCAGGACCCATGTCGTTGATGAACTGCTCGCGTGCACTGTTGATCATATCGATGTTGACATGAGTAACCGGACGAAAACTGCCCCGCTCTACCAGAATGGGATGATTATGCAGCACCTCCGATGGCTGGAGCACTTCACCGGCGGGGCCGAACATGGCCGCATCACTTAAGCCGGTCTCGACCAGGCGCAAACTCATGATGCGATTATCCACGCTGCGGAATTCGATACCGGAAAATTCAATCATATCGATTTCCACCCTGCTCGATGACAGCCCGTCGAGCAAAGAGCGCAGCAGCATCTCCGGTTCGTGATGATAGAAAAATGCCCCGTAAAGCAGGTTGACCCCGACTATGCCCAGGGCTTCCTGCTGCTGGCTTATTTCCTTATCCAGCGTGCGCACGTGCAGAATAATCTGGCTGTCCTGATCCCGCGGATGAGCCTGAAATTTCACCCCCATCCAGCCATGGCCCTCGCGGTTGGAATTGAATCCGCGGACGGCCACCGTATCTGCAAAAACAAAAAACGAGGTGGTGTCGCCACGGAGGTCGTTGAGGCGGCTTAAATTCAATGCATGTTCGTAATCGAGCATGCTCTGGAGTCTGGCCCGGCTGACATACCGTTCCGATTTGCCATAAATGGCGTCGCTCACCGACATGTCATACGCACTCATGCTTTTGGCGATGGTGCCGGAGGCCCCGCCCGCCAGAAAAAACCAGCGTACCACTTCCTGCCCGGCACCGATTTCCGCAAAGGTGCCATAGCGACGCCGATCCAGATTTATTTCCAGGGCTTTACGCGAGGTGGTCAGTTGTTCCGGACTGGTCGAAGAACCGCGATTCACGATGGTCATAGATACTCCCGTTGTGCATCACGGCCATCGGCAAGCCGCTTCTGAAATGGTATCGGTTCGCCCTGCATAAAACAAATTCGCAGCCGCAGGTCCGGGGATGGGGCGCGGCCATGGCTGGTGCTGGCAATTGGATAAATTCTCGGGCACAATATACGGGTACGGACAGGGGTAACACAGGCGGCGATTGCCCTGCCCGGTAACCTTTGGTGCCCGCGGGCAAACTACGGTAGACCGGTCGGTGAGAAGCGAAGCGTTGTATCAAAGTCGGACTCCGCGGTGAATGTAGTCATGCGTGCTTGACAAGAAAGGAGAATCTTCATGGCCAATGTCACTTTCAAAGGCGAGGTGTGGCACACCGTGGGTGAGTTGCCCGCAGTGCGAACCACCGCCCCGAACTTCACCCTGACCCGCCAGGATCTGTCCGCCGTGCATCTGAAGAGTTTCGCCGGCAAGGCAGTGATTCTTAATGTATTTCCAAGTCTAGATACATCAGTTTGTGCGATGTCGGTACGCAAGTTCAATGAAGAGGCGGCCAAATTGCCAAACGCTGCAGTGCTGTGCATTTCGCAGGATTTGCCCTTTGCGTCCAAACGCTTCTGCGTAGCCGAGGGTATTAAAAACGTTCAGGTACTTTCGGGCTTTCGCCATCCGGAATTTGGCAAAACCTACGGCCTGTTCATCGTCGATGGCCCCTTGGCCGGCCTCCTGGCCCGGGCAGTCCTGGTGCTGGATGTCAACGGCGTGGTGCAGTATACGGAACTGGTGCCGGAAATTGCGCAGGAACCCAATTACGCCGCTGCCATTGCCGCAGTCGGTTAAATTGCGCGCGCCGCCCCATGGCGGCCTCAAGGACTGGCTTGCGCAAACCGACGAAGACTGGTACGCAAAAAATGCAGGGTCTGATTTTTGTCCATGGTCGTGGATACATCTCGCACCTGCCCCGCGGAATCCATGACCAAAATAGCTGGAATGGTCCGCACCCCATAGCGTAGCGCCAACTCTTTGCCGGCGGGTGTATCCATATCCACGGCCACCGGAATAAAAGATTTTTCCACCAGTTGATGCACCACCCGGCTCGACCATACCCGCCGCTTCATCACCCGGCATGGATAGCACCACGAAGCCCAGAAATCGACCAGCAGCGGTTGATGCAACCGCCCCGCGGCCAGTCGGGCCCCGGCAAAATCGCTGCGCCAGGCAATGGTATCGCGCGGGCGCGGATGGCCCAGCAAGCCGGAAATTTCCCAGGCAATGCTGTTCCACTGGGCCACGCCCGCAGCTAATATCAAAAACGCTGCCGGCAGCAGCAAGATCCGCCAGGTGAGCGGCCGGGGCGCAACCACCGGCGATTCCGGAGCATCACGCGGCGCGGCTCTGGGCTGTGCATCATCGTCTTTCATACCATAAGCATAGCGGGAAGCAGTGTGGCAAGGCCAGTCCGCCGGCGGCAGCATCGGTGGCCCCGTGTCATCGAGCCAGCTCGACGGCCCGCACCTCACGCAGCACTGTGACCCTTATTTCGCCTGGAAAGGTCATTTCATTTTGAATGCGTTTGGCCACTTCACGGGCAATCAATCTGGCGGTGGCGTCATCACAACGCTCCGGATCCACGATGACACGCACCTCGCGCCCGGCTTGAATGGCAAAGGCCTGCCGCACCCCGGGAAAACTTGTGGCGATGGCTTCCAGTTCCTGCAACCGCTTGATGTAGCGTTCCAGGCTTTCGCGCCTGGCTCCGGGCCGCGCGCCGCTGATGGCATCAGCGGCCATGACAATGGGGGTATACGGCGAGGTGGCGGGGATGTCGTTGTGGTGCCCACCGATGGCGTTAAGCACGGCCTCCGGCTCGTTGAATTTCCGGCAGAATTCCATACCCAGGGCCGGGTGACCGCCCTCCTGATCATGGTCCATGGCCTTGCCGATGTCATGCAAGAGTCCGGCCCGCCGGGCCAACGCGGAGTCGAGGCGCAGTTCATCGGCAATCATCTGCGATAAAAAGGCCACTTCCATGGAGTGCCTAAGTACATTCTGCCCATAGCTGGTGCGATAGTGCAGCCGTCCGAGCATTTCGGAAATCCGTGGATTCAGCCCGCCGATATTGGCTTCCAGCGTCGCCTTTTTGCCGATCTGCCGAATGTTGTTTTCCATTTCCTTTTCTGTAAGTTTCACGATCTCTTCGATCCGTGCCGGATGAATGCGGCCGTCGGCGATCAGTTTCTCCATGGTCAGCCGGGCCACTTCGCGCCGGATCGGATCAAAACAATTCACGGTAATCACACCGGGGGTGTCATCAATGATGACATCCACACCAGTCGCTTGTTCAAACGCCCGAATGTTACGGCCCTCGCGACCGATGATGCGGCCTTTCATATCATCACTGGGAATGGCCACCGCCTTGGTGGTACCTTCACTGGTCACCTCGGCGGCGTACCGCTGCATGGCCTGAAGCATGATATTGGTGGAGCGTTGCTTGGCCTCTTCACGGGCCTGCTCCTCTATTTTATCCACCATGGTGGCCATATCGCGCCGCACCTCGGCTTCCACACGGGCCAGCAGGAGCTGGCGGGCTTCCTCCATGCTCAAGTTGGTGATCTGAATGAGCAGTTCCTTCTGTCGATCCAGCGACTGATCCAGTTGCTGTTCTTTGGCCTGCACATTGCGGGTACGGTCGGTGAGCGAACGTTCCATGGCCTCGAGATTTTTTTCTTTGCTGGTCAGGGTATCCAGTTTGCGGTCCAGCATGTCTTCTCGCTTGATCAGGCGCTGTTCCAGCGTGCGCAATTCCTCCCGCAACGCGTCCAGCTCCTTTTCCGCCAGTTCCTTTATTTTCAGGGCTTGATCGCGGGCGGACATTTCCGCTTGCCGCAGAATATCCACGGCCTTTCGCCCGGCATCGGCCAGCACGTCATCCGCCTGCGTTTTCTGCCGATTTCGGGTCGATTTACCCAAAACCTTGATCACCGCCCCGGCGATGAGCCCCCCCACGACCAGCCCCACCAGCACACTGATGGCTTCAATCTGAATGGTCAAAGCCGCCGGTCCCGGTAGAACTCGGTGCGCCAGGGAAAAGAATATAAGATTGCACATGGCGTCATGGCTCATAAGAAAACCTCACTCAAACCAGCTTCGCCCGGTCCGATGGAACAGCGAAACTGTAAAGCCGCGGCTGTTCGCCCGGCAACGTGCCGGACGAATGGTTGACTGGATCTGGCGGCTTATCGCGCAGGTTCGGTCAAGCTGACCAGGCCCGCGCCGTCACGCATGATTAAAATAGATGACAAATGGAGGAAATTACCACCGGCTCGGCGGCGATCCCGGTAAGACACCGGAGCCGACAATCTTATTGCGAATCATGGAACTGATGCTTTCCGATGCGACGCAACCGACTGACACCTTGGGTGGCGACCCCATGCCCATGAATTTTCCATGGCGAACATTCCAGGATGCCTGGCCTGGAATGTTTGGCCCAATGTGATGCCAGGATCCATGTCCACCAGGGAGCATCCATTGCGGGTTGTAGGGGTTGTTTTCCACTGTTGGTTCACCATTCGTCAATCTATTCGGTTCGCCGGGCGAACCGGTCTTCCCTGATAGCTTTCTATTTTGCCCAGGGAAAACTTTAACCGGCGTGCTGGATTGGTCGCGGATGCTTTTTTTAGGTTCACCGCAACCACATCGGCCTTACAAGCCACGCACTCCGTATCAACTCAAACGTCACATCTTGGAAAAACTCAAAAGTTCCGGCACGCAAGCCGACAATTTTGATTTTCCACGCTTGTTAATCTTATCAGATTCTTTTTGTAACGTCAATTTTATTCGGACGTGAAAATCGATAGGCTGCGGCCTTGAGCATTCATGTTCCCAGCCATCACTGACGTTATCCATTTCCTCATATGTAAAACGTGTCATGCATCCGTACGCTTTCCTGGTTCAATGTAAGAGTTGATATGGTGGTCGGGCGGCCATAGTGTTGCCTGTAAGCATAGTTTGTATTAGATATCAATTAGTTTTTTTCGATGCATCAGGAGACGAACCTGACATGAACGAAGAATCTCCAGCGTTGGTTCATGCTGAAGAAATCAGCCCGGAGATGAAGCTTTATTACGCAGATCACCGGCTTATGTGGCGCAATCTGGCCATGATCATGGTATTGAATCTGGGGTGGAAAGCGTGCTTTGCCGCGCCCGCGAATCGATCACCGCCGCCGAACGCATTCAAATCCAACTCAACTCTTCCTGAACGCGGCATGTGGTCATGCCCCGGATCGCCCGTTTTGAACCCGCCCGTTCGACCCCGCCGCACTCGCCCTCACGTCGAGCCGCCACCGCTACGCGCCACGCCACACGCCTGCCGCCGACACGCTGGCTGGAAAAAGCAAAAAGCTGTTCTGCCGAGATGGGAAGGTTGGGTTGACCTTGCCGGCGCATTGGCGTAGAATAAACATAAGATTTGTAGCTAATAATCGCAACTATTAGCTATTCAATATGTATTTCGCAAAAAAGGAATTATATGGCAACGAAAATATCTTTTCTTTGGCCCAACGTAATGGCTGGGAAAAACCGTCGCAGGCTGGTGCTCTGTTCCAGCTACAATTGCGTGTTGGCTGTGGCCGCAGTGGCGACAGTTAGCGTGCCGCCAGTGAACGGGGCGCTGACGCTGGACCAGCAAATTGGCCTGTCCGAGCTTCAGCAGGTGGCACCCGGCCTTACCGGATCCGGCGTTACGGTGGCCCAAGTGGAGGCAAGCACTTCGACCACAACGGACGCATTTGAACCCATCATCAGTTCCACCGGCCAGCCGACCTCCAAGTTTACCTTTGTAAACGGTAACGGAACCGTAGCTTCCACGCAGAACACTACTGAAGAATCCAACCATGCCACCGACGTCGCCCAGATATTTTACGGGGGATCTCCATACCATGGCGTATCGCCGGGGGTGTCGAGCATCTATGTGTGGGATGCAACGCAATCATGGACGACGATATCGGGTGGAAAAACACTGGTTCCAACCGGGCAGACCAACGCTCCCGAAGTGGTCAACCAGAGCTTTATCTTTCCTTATGAAAACAGCTCCCCCTCGGGCATCCCATTTCTCGACGCTCTTTACGACAACTATGCCGCCGCCAATAATACCCTTTTTGTATCCGCGATCGGCGATGGTTCGAGCACGCTCACCTCGCCGCCGAGCCAAATCAACCCGCCCGGTGACGCTTACAACAGTATCGGTGTGGCGGCTCTGAATGGTGGTTCCGGCATTGGGCCAACGTGGGATGGCCGGTCTAAGCCGGATATTACCGCTCCCGGCACCGCCACCAGCTTCAGCACGCCGGTTGTTTCCGGTGCGGCTACTCTGCTGGTTCAGGCCGGGGCTGAGGGGCTGGGCGGAGCCGGCACCGCCACCGCCGCTACGGATATTCGCACGATTAAGGCCCTGCTCCTGAACGGCGCGACGAAGCCGCCCGGCTGGACCAATTCTTACAGCGCCGGTAATGGAATCTACACGTACAATGCGCCGACGAATTTCGCCATTACGCCGCTGGATCCGCGGTATGGTTCGGGTGTGGTAAATGTTTACAATTCTTATGAAAACCTGATCGCCGGTGAACACGCCGCCACCGGTGCCACATCGCTGCCGGTTAATGCCGTTCCGGTTGCTAACTTGGTTGGGCCGGTTGAATCATCGCTGGAGGGTTGGAATCTGGCCGCCATTTCCACCACCGTCGGAAACAATCAACTTAATCACTACGCATTTGACCTCACTGGCGGCGCGCATACCCTATGGAATTTAAACGCCACCTTGGACTGGAATGTCACCTGGGCAGGCGGCACTCTGAAGATGCCGCACTATTATTTGTATTTGCTCAACACCTCCGGGCAACTTGCGTGGAGTCAAAGCGCCATCGATAACGTGCAACAACTTGACCTGACGGGCCTGACGCCAGGCGAATATGATCTGGCGGTAATGGAGCTTGGTTCGGCAACGGCCGCCAATCCGGTCGGCGACTACGCACTGGCCTGGAATTTTACGGCGGTGCCCGAGCCGCGAACGATGTTTTTCGTGCTGCTGGGGGCTGGTGTTTTTCTGTGGCCCCGGCGGCGGTGCGCTGAATGCAACGGATCCGCAGGCCGGACTTGGCGGAAATTTTGATTTGACATGCGGTGGGACGGTCGGTATCGTTATCAGCGGAAAGCGATTGACTCGATTGCTACTAGAATTAGTTGTGAGTGTTTTATTATTTGACAGTGTGCGTGACGGGTGGTATGATGTGCAAAAATTGAGATCGATCTGACGGCCATCGGGGTTTTGAGGCTTTTTGATTGACGTTGTGATTTATTTTGTTAATATTGTAGTTAGTTAGCAGCTATTGGCTTTATAATTTGCAAAAAAATGATCGTGAGAATTTGATGAAAAATGCGGCGTTTACAACCCAGTCTATCGTGCGGTCCAACTTGGCCAAGCAGATCACGGACGTCCTGCGGCGGGAAATCATGGCCCATTACAAGCCGGGCCAGATCATGCCCCCGATTATGGAGATGGCCAAGGGATTCGGCGTAAGCTATCAGACGGTGCGGGAATCGCTAAGCGTGCTGGAAACGCAAGGTCTGGTGGAACGCCGTTCCGGCAGTGGAACCTACGTTTGCGACTGGAATGCGGGCCGGCATGTGGCGGTGTGGTGCGAGCGGGATATTTTTGATCCGCACGCCTCCTATTTTTACCGTTATGTGCCGCGGCAATTGGTGCGCTTTTTCCAAGCGCAGGGCTTTTCCGCCAAGTTGTACGTAGGCGATGTTTCCCATGCGGAGCCGCCGCGCGCCGATCTAACCTGCACCGAATTTGCCCAAGCGCTTGACAGCCACCAGATACGCGGGGTCCTGGCCCTGGATGAACCGACCGGCTCAGGCTGGTTGGAGCTGCTGCGCGGGAAGGACATTCCCGTAGTCCGCTCCCGGGAAATCAATGAACCATCGGGTTCCTGCTGTCCACTGATTTACGACCCGCGCAAGAGTCAGATGGGAGCGGAGTACTTGTTGCGGCACGGCCGCCGGCGCATTGCGTTGATGCAGTGGCTGGAGCCGCGGTTGCCAGGGGTACCGCGTTCTGATCCGGTGCTGGACAGCTTTCAGAAAGCGTTGGCAGCGGCGGGCGCGGCGGTCAATCAATCTTGGATACGCAACGATCTTCCGCCTGGAGCGCCAGGCGCAGGCTGGGAGGAATTTCGGGAAATCTGGGCCAGCAGCCGGGAAAAACCCGATGGCCTGGTGGTGTGCGACGATGTGCTGTTTTTGGGCGCGGCGATGGCTATTTGTCAGTTGGGCATTCGCGTGCCGGAAGATCTGCTGGTGGTTACGCATTTCAACAAGGGTTCCGGGCTGACCAGTCCGTTTCCAATTGTAAAATTACAGGTGGATCCCAATGAATTCGTTCAGGAATTCGGACAGATGCTGCTGAGTCGCATACAGGGAGAAGCGGCGGAAAGCAGTGAAGTGAATATCGAAATCGTTGAGACGGACCGCGCGACGGCGGCAGCACCGGATGATAAGGGTATCGACCGGGCCGGCGCGCCGGCTGGAATCCGGCGGCCACGGAAGGCTCAAAAGGTTTGAGCAAATGTGTCAGCGGTTTGTGGCCGCCGGCCGATTGCGATTTAGCTCTTTTTTGAAAGGAGAGTGCTGTATGTCAAGGAAACTCAATCTCAAAGTAGTGCTGGCTTCGGCGGCTGTGGCCGGGGCGGCGATGGCGGTACAGTCCGCCGGCGTGCGGGCAACCACGTACACTTGGACACCAACCACTGGCGGTAGTTACGCCTGGACTACCACCAGTAACTGGAGCCCCAACACCGGGTTTCCAAATGCGACCAGCGACGGGGCCTATCTCACCCCCGGCATCGTCGGCAATCAGGTGATTTCGCTGGGCCGGGGAATTACGCTTTCGGCGCTGACGTTGGGCAGCCCGGCCACCAACGGCGACGGTTCCAACACCTACACCGTCGGCGGCGGCTCGGGCAACGCGCTCACAGTCGGCAATATCACGGAAAACCTGGGTAGCGCCGGCGATACCATCGCCGCACCGATCACTGGTTCCACGGGAAGCGGCAACAACCTTGTGATCACCAACTCCAGCGCGGGCACGCTTACGCTTTCTGGGAAGCTTACGCTTTCCGGCGGCAGCGGCAACTACATCCAATACGATTCGATCGCCGGCAACGCGGCGGGCACGTTGGCGCTGGACGGAGGTGGCTCGTCCACGGGTTCTATTTTCGCTGAGCGCGGGACAGTGAGTGTATCCGGCGGCACGCTGACTGCGGGAGGCATCTATTCGGTCTGGGCCGAAATAGGGGGTACCTTTGCGGTAAATGGAGGAGCCGTAACCACGACCAGCCCCAATGGTATGCTGATCAGTGACAACGGCGCTGGAACGCTGAGCGTGAGCAGCGGCAGCCTGGTGCCGGGAAGCGGCTCCGGGTTGGGGATTTACATAGCCAACCAAGGCTCCTCCACCACAGGATCGCTCAATGTCACCGGTGGTGTGCTCGGTTATAGCAGCGACCTCACAAAAACCTATCACGTCAATTTGAGTGGTGATGCCGCGGCGAGTACCACGTCGAACGTTAATATTTCCGGTGGTAATGTTTATCTTAACCAGATTGTCATGCTGCCCGGTGCCAGTGGTGCCAACGCGGCCACCTCCAATTTCACGCAAACGGGCGGCACTGTTGACGTTTATACGGGCAACTATAACTACATCGGCGGTGGTACTATCACCTCCCCCGCCACCACTCCTGGAACCGCAACGATGCGCGTCAGCGGCGGTACGTTGTCGCTCGGTGGAATTAAATTGCAGGCAGGGGGTATTCTGAATGTCAACGGCACCGGTTCCGTTGATGAGAGCCAAGCCATGCAGCTTAGCACGGGGGGTATCGTAAATCTGTCGGGAGGCATTCTTACCACGCCGGAAATCGCCGGTGCCAGCGGCGGGTTCACGGGAACCTTCAACTTTACCGGCGGAACGCTGTCGATGTACAACTCCAGCCTGAGCTACGACCCCATTACTACCGCCAATAACACTGGCACCTTCACCAATTCCGGGGGTACGCTGGCGGTGGGCGGAGTGGGGACCACGGGGAAAACGTTACTGGCCGGCAATTACGATCAGACCTCCGGCACGCTGGCTATCGACATTGGCGGAGTCAACCAGGGGGTGAAAACCAACGGCTACGACCTTCTCGACACAACGACTGCCGATGCCGGCAGCGGTGCCGGTGCCGGCTTGGTCACGTTGGGGGGCGATTTATCCGTAAGCCTGGTTAATGGGTTTACTCCGACCGCGACCGATGCGTTCGCTTTTCTGCTCTCCAATGGACTTTCCGGCGCTTTTGCCAATGTGGCGGTGAATTCGCGAATCGGCGTCATCGGCGGATCGGGAAGTTTTGAGCTTTTACAATCCGGCAACGAACTTTATCTGTCGAATTTTGAAAGCACGTCTATACCCGAACCAGCGACGCTTGGCCTGCTGGCCATGGCCGGTGTGGGGCTGCTATTGATGCGCCCTCGCCGAGCCTGAATGACGGGCCGCCGACTGGCGAGTGATGAAAACGGGAGGGCCGGGGATATAAAGTCTCCGGCTCTTGTTTTTCGTGCGGTTGTGCGTAGCAGCCGTGAAAAGAGACTAATGGTATGTCCAGGAAACTCAATATCAAGGTAGTGCTGGCTTTGGCGGCAATGGCCGGGGCGGCGCTGGGGGTAACGTCCGCCGGCGCGGTGGCCGCCACTTACACCTGGACACCAGCCAGCGCCGGCCGTTACACCTGGAACACGAAAACGAACTGGAGCCCCAACAGCGCGTTTCCAAACGGGACCACCGACGCAGTTGATCTCAGCGGCGGCCTCACCGGCCATCAGACGATTTCGCTGAGCCAGGCGATCACCATCAGCAGCCTGGTTTTGGGTGCCACCGCGGGCACGAATATCTACACCATCGGCGGTGGCGGCCATGCGCTCACGGTGGGCAGCATCACGGAAAATTCAGGGGGTGCCGGCGATACCATCGCCGCGCCCATTAAGGGTGCCACTGTCAACGTCACCAATTCCGGAGCCGGTGCATTGGATTTAACCGGAAAGGGTTCGCAAGTCGGCACTTTTTTTTCCGGCGGCGGAACCGTGAACATCTCTGGGGGAACGTTGGGCGCTTCCAATTACGTGATGGTCAAAAATGGAGGAACCTTTGGGGTTACCGGCGGTAGCGTCACCACGCCCAGTGTAACTGGCCTGCTGGTGGCTTACTCCGGGGCGGGAACGCTGAACGTCAGCAGCGGCACCCTCACGCCAGGAGCGAACTTCTCGCATATTTATCTGGCAAGCCAGCGCGGTTCCACCACGGCAGCGCTCAACGTCAGTGGTGGCGTGGTCGGTAATAGCAGCGATCTGACGAAAACCTATACCCTCTTTATGAGCGGTGATGGAGGCGCAGCCAACACTACGGCCAACGCAGATATTTCCGGCGGGAAAGTTTATCTCAACCAGATTGTCATGCAGCCCGTTGACGGTAGCGCAACCAGGGGCGTCTCCAATTATACCCAAACAGGCGGCACGGTTGAAGTTTGTTCGAGCAATTACAACTACATCGGCGGCGGCACCCTCGCCAAAGGCGCTACCAACCCCGGAACCGCAACGATGAGCGTCAGCGGAGGCACGTTGTCGGTCGGTGGGATTAAATTGCAGGCAGGGGGTATTCTCCACGTCGCAGGCACCGGTGCTGTTAAGGAGAGCCAGGCCATGCAGCTTGGCACGGGGGCCACCGTAAATCTGTCGGGGGGCACTCTTACCACGCCGGAAATCGCCGGTACCAGCGGCGGGTTCACGGGAACCTTCAAGTTTACCGGCGGGACGCTGGCGATGTGCAGCTCCAGCCTTAGCTACGCCCCCATTACCACCGCCAACAGCGCCGGCACCTTCACCAATTCCGGGGGTACGCTGGCGGTGGGCGGCATCGGGACGACGGGGAAAACGCTCATCGGCGGCAATTACAAACAAACTGCCGGCACCCTGGCCATTGATATCGGGGGTACAAGTCAGGGAACGAAAACCAACGGCTACGACGTTCTCGACACGACGACTGCCGATGCCGGCAGTGCCGGCGTCGCCGGCTTGGTCACTTTGGGCGGCGATTTATCCGTACGCCTGGTTGGCGGGTTTACTCCAACCGCCAACGACCTGTTCACTTTCGTGCTCTCCAATGGCCTTTCCGGCGCTTTTGCCAATGTGAGCGTGGGGTCGCGAATCAAGATCACCGGTGGGTCGGGCAGTTTTGAGCTTCTGGAATCCGGCAAGAAAAAGTTGGAACTGGGCAATTTCAGCTCGGCCGCATCCAAGCCCACCGGCTCCGCTGGGCCTGATGGCCGCAGCCGGCGCAGGGCCGCTGTTGATGCGCCCTGGCCGCGCCGGATGGGCCGCGGGCCGGTGAGCGATGAACACTCAATGGGCCGGGAATATGAAGTCCTGGCCACTTGTTTATCGCGCGGTGGTGCGTAGTAACCGTGAAAGGATGGTCTTATGAAGATCAACGCCAATGTACTACATGACACTGTTCCGGGCGTCGGGCATAATACGTATCTCCGTGTCAGGGGTTGTAAAAAGTCACACCCGCCGCGGAATTTTGCCGGGTTCCGTCGGCCCCTGCACGGTTTTACCTTGGTGGAACTTTTGGTGGTGATCTCCATCATCGCCCTTCTGATTGCCCTGCTTTTGCCGGCCTTAGCCGCGGCCCGGCGGGCGGCGGATTCGGTATTGTGCCTTTCCAACGAGCGGCAGCTTGGCCTGGCGGTAATCCAATATCAGGCGGATTACCAAGGTCAGCGGTGTAACTACGGGGAGAATAACTCGGCGCTGAACATGCCGGGCGGAAATACATGGGTGCATTTCTACACCCCGTACATAGTTCCGGGCGGCCTGAATACCAACCCCGCCCTGGGCATGGTGGACAGCTCCCCCAATACCGCGCTGGTGTGTCCATCCACACAGGTGATGAAACTGCCCACCACGGCTCTGGATTGGGCGGGGGCCGGCTCAGCCTCCGTGGCCTGGCATTACGAGACCGGGGCTAACTGGAATGGGGCCTCCACCCGCTGGTGGTGCAGTTACGCCTACAACGGTTATCTTTATAATCAGGCCACATGGAACTATATAAAGTGGATGCAGCCCTACGCGTGGCCCACGCACTCTGTTTCATACGACCGCTCCAAAATCCCGCTTTTTCTCGATAGTATCTTTTGGCAAACGTGGCCGGAAAGCAACCAATTTCCGGATTCGCACCTGAATAACCTCAATCCCAACCCCACCCCTGCCGCGGCCCCGGGCACCGCCCAGTACGCGGATAACCTGGATTCCGGCCCACAAACCGACGGGTTTGAATATGATGCCATGCTGCGCCATGGCGATGGGGTGAATGTGGTGTTTTTGGATGGTCATGCGGAATATGTGGCGTTGCCCGACCTCTGGACACTGGCATGGTTCCGCGGTTACGTGGTGCCCCAGTCGTTGCCGGCGATTCCGTAATAAATTTCAGGAGAATTATTGATGAGTCTTTTTTTCCCCCCCATGAAACGCCGTAGTTTTTTAAAAATCGGCGCTATGGGTGGCGGTTTGCTTTTAACCAGCTGCGCCAGAAAGATTATCGTCAGGGGGCCCAAGGGTCCCACGGTCCGCCCGTCGATCCTGTTTTGCTCGCCACGGGGCGTGGACACAGCGGGCCACAGTTGGATTGACCTGGAATATCTACAGGAATTGCACGCCAGGGGCTTTGAGGTGGACTACACCAATGACCTCGGCGAGATGACCTGGAATCGGATTAAACAATACAACGTGCTGGTGCTTTACTGCACCCCGGACGCCTTCGCGGTCAATCCCAACGTGGGCCTTAACGAACCTTCCTCTCCAGAGCGGGTCAGAGCATTTGTGGTCCTGATCGAGCGCTACCTGGCCGCCGGCGGTGGCGTGTTTTTGATGCCCATGGAGGAAAACTGGGTCAAGCAGATGCTTTCGGATTTGACGGACCATTGGGGCGCAAAATGGCCGATGGAGACTATTGTTGAAACCAACCCCGCCAACCAGGGGCATCTCGTACACGCCTCGTATCCTGTGCCATTGGCGTATACCGATCAGGTGTTCCCGGCACCGGTGAGCATGGGCGTGCAGGGTATCTGGTATCCGACCCAGCATCACTACAACGCGGCGGCGGGCGGCCCAATCATGGTGAATGCGGACTGGCAGGTGGTGATCAAGGCTTCGAAAACGGCGTATGCGCAGCCGGTCGATGTGGCGGCGGATACGGCCGGCGCCGCGAAACCGCCGCCGCATGTTTTTGTGCGCAAAAGCCCGGTCAAATCACCGGCACTGTTTGCGATCCGGCCGTACCACGCAGGACGAATTGCGATGGTGAACCAGTGGCCGCAATTTTCCGTCGGTTCCGGCGTCAAATGGATTTTTGACCGGCAGGTGCTCTCGCGCGGATTCGGGGGTAAAAACAGCGACTTTGGCCAGCTTCTGGAAAATACTTGGCGCTGGTTGGCCATGCCGTCGCTGGCGGGCAAACTGGTCGGCGGCTATCGGACTGGTGCACAAACCCTGGTGGCACCAAATCTTAAAAAGGATGCCTTGACCAGGTGGTTTGGTGCCGCCGGTGCCACCTGGACTCAAGGCAAGTCGCCACCGGCCAATGTTGGGACGGTATACCGCGGATTCATCGGTGCCAAAACCACGTACAGTTCAGGGCATGGCACGGTGGAACAGTATGTGGCGGCAGCCAAAAAGGCGGGGCTGCACTTCATCGTATTTCTCGATGATTTCGCTACACTTACGCCGGGGAAGTGGACGTCGCTCCAGGCGGATTGCCGGCGCTGGAGTGATGATGAAATTCTGCTGCTGCCTGGTTACACCATCGACGCAAATACCGGGGACCACATGTTCTTTTTTGGGCCGCCGACTGCGGGCAATGACCCCTGGCCGCGCGCGGATGTGCTCACCGGGCCCGGCCGGACACTATTTGATCTCCAGCCGCAAAATCAGCAAGGCAAGTACACCGGCTTTAACGGGCCATCCTTTAACTGGATGTTATATCGTTGGATGAATCACCACGGCAATCATGGGTACTACCATTTCTCCGACAATCCGCGTCTGATGCGCATCAGCGATCTGAGGGTGTATGGCATGGCGGCGATACGTTATTACAAAAACGGCCAACTGGTGGAGGACCAGACCGCTGAATATCTCGCCACGGCGGCTGGCACCATTCCTCCGACGCCGGTATCGTTGAATGAGGTACGTTCGCCGTCGGCAATGGCGCGTGAAGTGGACCTCGGCCATGCATTGACGTACGTGCAGGCGAGTTCCGTTTCCAACATCTTTGTTGATGGCCTATGGTGGCCCAACCAGTATGTCTCCTATAACACGTTTACATCGGATGGCCCGATGATCCGTGCCTGGCCGCAAACGGTACGTGTCTGGACGCTGGGGGCCCGGGAATTTGTCACGCCGGCGGCGATCATGACAGCGAAGCTGGAAGTCGATGCTCCCACTGGCTTAAAAGAGATCACCCTTTACAACGGCCCGGAAGTCTTCCGGCGATTCCTGCCACAGGGTGCCAAAACCTTCCGTGAAACACTGCTGCTGGATGCGACGATCCAGCGCAATCTGGTGCTGGTGGCTACGGATGAAAAAGGTGGCACCGCGGTCAGTTTTGCCCGCCGCTGCTGGAAGGACGGATCGTTGGCCCCGGTCTATTGCGGAGACCACGTCAATTCCTACGTCCAGCAGATACTTTTCGCCCACGGGCCTGTATCGCAATGCGTCACACATGTTCAGGCTCTTCCGGCGGATGTCGCGGGGCAAACCTGGGATGGAGGGCCGCCAGCGGTAATTCCACTAGTTACATTTAATGAAAGCCGGCCCGTTCTGGGTACGGACAAAGGGCAGGAAGATGGCCCACGCTTTGAGAATACGCCGCTGTTGGACTATTGCGATGAAGGCTCGGGGGCCTTGGTGTCGCGGCAAGATCGGATTTTTTCCGCCGATGTGCTGGCCGTCGTCAACCCGTGGGATACCTTTGGGCCACTGGCCGGCCCCGGCAAGTTGATGGATTTTACGCTGCGCTATTGGGAGTGGATCTCGCCGACCATGGGCGTGCCGGAGACGGGCTGGCCCGCGGTGGGGGTGCGTGAAGGGACCAATGCCTGCCTGTTTCGATCGGACATTCGTTTTAAGCAGGATTGCAGCGTTGAACATTTGCGGCTTCTCCAGAGCAACGCCGGGATCGCGTCGGTGGCGTCGCCGGCATATCTGTTGCTGGGTAAAGCCACGGCCCAAATCACGCAGAAGCTTCTGTATTGCGGCCGCAATGGCCAGCCGGGCCAAGTCGGCACGTTTCATCTTGTGCCGGGCGACTGGTTCGCCCTGTACAGTCCGAATACCGCCTGCAGCCATATTTTCATTGTGCGCGGAGAGCCGCTGCGGATGCAGGTAAGTTATCCGCAAATCAACATCCATGCCGACATCGCCGGCCGGAAGGTTCAGACGGGCAACACGTATGCTTTTGAGCTTTTCTCGCTGGGTGTACCGGTCAACATGGGACTTAAAAACCCGGCGGAGGTAACGCGCCTGCTGACCTACCTGGACCAGCCGACGGGGATGAAGATACTGCGTGGCCGGCGGGTAGCATCGCCCGGTATTATCGAATGTCACCCTGACAACGGGGCGGTGGAAGTGCTGGTTCCCCGGCCCATCTGGAAAACCAACCTGACTCTGCCGTTGCGGGTCACGGGTTTGAACCGTCGCTGGAGCGCCGGACTGTTCCAGAAAAGTGGTTACGTGTTGACACAGAACGGCTCAGGAAAGAACCGCTACCGGGCGTTGGGCGTGGATGAATTCGGCTGTGCCCAGGTGCCGCTATATGTAGATCTGGCGGCGAAGACGCAGATGCTTGCGGGCCATCCGATTATCGCCGACTCCCAGGGGAAGGAATTATTCATCAACGTGATACGGCTGCAGGATCATCCGTCGCCGAATCGTTGCCAATGGCAGGTATCGGTGAACAATCCGACAGATAAACCGATTACCAGCAGGCTGCGACAGGCGATGAAGCTGCCGGGGCTGATTTTTGCGGAGCGCAAGGTGACGCTACGACCGGGTGAATATCGAGTGCTGCTGTGAACGCTCCGGCACTACGGGCCGCAAGTGGGGCCCCAGACTTTTCACACGGGTCAATCCCGTTGGATTACCGGCTTGGCTGCGCCGGTCGGCGGCCACGATGCAAGACGCCGGTGCAAGGAATCGGCTGTAGTTGACTCGCTAAACCTGGAGCAACGGTCATGAATGTAATTTTCCTGATGGATGACCAACATCACCCCGAAGCAATCAGTTGCCTGCGAGGCTGCCCGAAGGGTGTCGACGGCAAGCCGCTGGTGGAGACGCCGAACCTCAACCGGCTGGTGGCGCAAGGCGTTCGCTTCAGCCACGCCTACACGCCCACCGCAATCTGCAGTCCGAGTCGGACCTGTTTTTTCACGGGCATGTATCCTTTTGCCCATGGGCACTACGGCAACAATATCGATGTGCCATTGGATACGGATATACCATCGTTAGCGCATGAGTTTCAGCGCCGAGGTTATGCGACCGGTGTGTTCGGCAAATGCCACCTGCCCAACGATTTGAGCAAGGCCTTTGAGGTTCAGCATACGCTCGATAGCGGCGAGTATCGCGACTACCTGGCCAGGCATGGCCTTAGCGATGCCGCATTGCAAACGCCGCGGTCGCATAACCGCTTTCTCACCTGGACCAGCCGTATTCCGCAGGAACACTCCACCGAAGTGTGGACCGCCGAACACGCCATCTCATTTTTACGGCAGCATCAACCCGGAAAAAAGCCTTTTTTTGCCTGGGTTACGTTTGAGCGGCCGCACGCCCCGCACTCGCCGGATGCGGAAACCGAAAAACTGGTTCATCCCGATCGTGTGCCTCTTCCCTGGGACGACTACGAGCTTTTTGAACAAACGAAGCTGCAACCCCGGCCCGGCCCGGAAGATTTTTGGAAGCTGGGGGCCTGGGAGAATCCTGGAATTTTTCAGCAAGCCGTGGCGCGTTACTATTCGTTGATCGGCTTGATCGATAAACAGATCGGCCAAATTCTTGAGGCGCTGGATGCACAGGGGTTGGCCGGGGAAACTCTGGTGGTGTTCTGTCCGGATCATGGAGATTTCGGTGGGGAATACGGGCAGCTTGGCAAGAATGTACCGGTCTATGAGCAACTCTACAAGGTTCCGCTGCTGTGGTGCGATCCGACGCGGCCGCAGAACCACGGCAAGGTGGTGGAGGGACTGTGGGAGACAATCGATCTGCTGCCCAGCCTCATGGAACGCATGGGCTGGGATGTTGCGCCACGTGCCCAGGGATATAGCTTTCTGCGGGCCATCGACGGCTGGCGGCCGACGGGCAGGGAGTATGTCTTCGCCGAAACTTCCATGTGCCGGATGATTCGCACACGCGAGCATAAGCTGGCTTTCCACCTCGACCGGCCGGACGACGGCCAGTTGTTCGACATGCTGCCGCATCCTGATGAATTGCACAACCGCTGGCACGATCCGGACTGTAGCACAATCCGTGATAAGCTGATTCGCCGCTTGCTGATGCACCTCATGCGATACCAGCAGTCCCGCAGCCACATGGGCGATTGGGAACCCCTGGCTCCCACACGATACAACAAAGCCAAGGGAGCATTGACGCACGGAAAGGCGGATTTCATATGATCGACGTGCGGAGAAATCCAGTTGCAAAGAGAAAATCAGGGGGTAACAACATGCGGCTGCTTCTGGAAAAAGGCATCGAAGTTGAGGTGCTCCAATCGGCGCAGAAGGAGTTCCGCGGCATGGGACGGGTGCGCGTGGACGGCGTTGATCTGCGAGATGGCTCGCGACCGATCGGTGTTCACCTCGATACGCCCGAGGGATTCCTGTATACCAGGTTGCAGGTTGATAAAGTTATCCGCATCAGGCACAGCACGCACATCATGATGACCGCGAACGGCGTTCCCTGGGAACGCGGCGAGTATCTCGACGACTATGGGCAGCCCCTGGTGTGGCTGGATCGCGGCGCTGAATCCGTCGAGGATGAACTGCAAATGGTGCTGCACCCCCTGTCGGTCAAACTGGCCGGGCGCACCTGGCGCGGTTTCTCCCAACACTTTGAATTCAGGAGCCGCACGCGGAAGATCCATCGCCTGCTCACACACGCCACCTGGGAAATCGGCGGCCGCATCACCGGCAACACCGTCTTGAGCCAGGGACAGTGCAACATGCCCGTTTACCGCGGTACGAAAGGCACGTTGTTTACGACAGCATGCCTGCGCACGCTAGCGGGATATGGTAATCCTCAGGGATATTCGTTCCAGTTCGCGACCCGTGCCGGGCTGGTGCAGGGATTCGATTTTCAATACCACCCGCAGCATGGTGCCCTGCTGCAATTCTGGCCTGACTTCCACGGCATCTCCAGTCTGATTGAATCTCCGCGTGGCGAGGATGTGCTGCATGTGCTTGATGAATATCGCTTCGAGTTGGCTCGCCGGGCGGTTACGCCGCCCAAGTGGCTTTTGTTCGCTCGCGGGGCTCTGGCCGAGCATGAGGCGCGGGATTTGTGGTGGCAGGCGTTGCAGCATGTTTATGGCCGGATTCGGAAGACTTTTACGGTGGCTCCGGCGGTGGTTCGCCCATGCCTCACAACGGTGTACGAGACCTGCCTCGGACAGCGTTCTCATCGTCTGGCGGGTGGCGGTTGGACTACTTCCGTTGGCGGAGGTGCTTCCCGCGGCAAGGCCAACAGGCTGCGGATCAAGATCGGCGGCGTCGCGGTGGATCACGAGGAAATGCTGTACGCGATGGCCGATAAGCTGTTGCCCAGGCTGGCGCAACAGGGGGTACGGCAATTCCTTCCCATTGTAATTTCGCAGAGCGACGTAACCGAGTTCGGCATGCGGCGCAAGATCGACGCCGGTATACAAGGCGATCTGCATTGTGCAAGTGTGTGTGCAACGCATCGCTTTTTCCCCTCTGACTTCTGGGGAGGCATCAGGGCGTGGCGGTATCTTGCCGATAAAAGCCACGCGCTGGGCATGGAAATCGGCCACTGGTTTGCCCCGCATTTCTCGCCGCGCTCTCCGCTTTACCGGCAGCATCCGGAGTACCGCATGATTGACGCCCATGGACAACCCGCGGGCGGGGGCTACGGATTTGAGACCCTTGTCGTTGCGGATTGGAATACGGGCATTCGCGACCAGGTTATCTCCGATTTGCGGCGCTGGCAGCAGGAAGGTGGAATTGATTTTCTGTTCGTTGACTCCTATTCCAACATGGGCATGCTGCAAATGAATTATTCTGCACGTATGCGGAGTAATTATGCGGCGTTTGCGCGGCTGCTCTCGGATTTGCAAAAGGCTGGCATCCGATCATTCTGTTTCGAAAGTATTTCGGCTCTGGGGACGGGCCATTTTGGAGTGGCCGATCTGCGCGGCGAGCGGTTGAAACAAGACCGCGCCGTCGCCGGTCAGAACGATTTCGGCTGGTGGGTGGGTGAAGAAGATATGGCGTTTGATTGCTGGATGAATGTCGTCCCGCGCCATCGCGGCATGTCGGAGCTTAAACGCATTCTCTTTCGAATGATGGCCAACCGTGGTTATGTGAACTACCAGAGCCTTTACGACCAAACGCATGTACTGCCGGACTGGTGGGTGCAGTTAAACCATCTCTATAACCAGGCTCTGCCGTACATGATGGGCCAGCGCCGGCTGTTGCCCGGCGATGCCGGTGTACGCTGGGAGAATCCGGAGGGCGATCTTTTTTGGATATTCAAGCCGTGGCAGCTTGCAGGAGAACCTTTGCGGAAAATTCGCCGGCTCGACGGCATTGCCGAGTATGACTGGTCCGGATCGCATATGCCGGCTTGGAAAGTTTTCCGCACCTTGTCGCGTTCTGCGCTGCCAGGCAGTCGCGCAAAATTGGATAACGGGCACCCCGAATAAAGGAAAATGTGCCCGTTCCGCAGCCTGATGCAAGCTGCGAAAATTGTTGGTGAACCACATTTAAGGAAGATCAGATCATGGTAAGAATTCCAGACAGTGAATATCGCCAGCGCATTCGGCGATTTCAACAGAACATCGCCGCAGCGGGGTTGGACGCGGCGCTGGTCCATGCCAACGAATCGGACTGCGCCCATGTCAGGTATTTGTCGGAATACTGGCCGACATTCGAAGCGGCCGGGGTGTTTATGCCGGCGGTTGGCCATCCCATTTTGCTCATCGGCCCTGAAAGCCAAACCTACGCGGAGATGCGCAGTAAAATCCGGTGCATCTGTAAAATGGTCGAATATCGCGAGTCAGCCGAACCGGAGTACCCGGGTATCGCCGTTGCCACATTTCCGGATGTCGTAAAAAAAGCGATGCCCGGCGGACGGTTAAAGAAGCTGGGGCTCATAGGTTTTTCGATTATGACCCTGCCGGTATACCTTGGCCTGCAAAAGACTCTGCCCGGCGTAGAACTGGTTAAGGCCGACGATACCCTGGTGGGCCTTCGCATTGTAAAGTCCTCCAACGAAATTGCGTTGATGCGGAAAGCATATCAGATCAGCGAGTTGGCGGTGGAGGCCATTCTGCGCGAGATTAAGCCGGGCATGACCGAACTTCAGGTGATCGGCATTGCCCAGCGGGAGATCTACCAGCATGGCGGTGAATACGAGGGCCATGCCTTGTACTGTTTTTGCGGCCCGGCTACCAACAACGCGATCAGCCGTCCCTCGCACAACAAAATCCGCCGCAACGAAGTGATACAGTTGAATATCGGCGCGCGTGTGGGCGGGTATGCGTCCAGCGTAGGGCTGCCTTTTTCGATCGGCCGATTGCCGCAGCGCAAGAAGCGGCTGGTGGAATTTGGTCTGGAGGCGCACCACAAAACTTTCGAATTGATCAAGGCCGGTAAATCCGCCAATGACGTCGTGCGGGAATACGAAGCCTTTGTGCAACAGCGAGGGTTTGCCAAATACATGCTGTATGGCCCGTGCCACGGCGTAGGAATGATGGAGGTGGAGCGGCCCTGGATGGAATCGACCTCCACGTACCGGCTGCAGGAGAATATGACTTTTCAGGTCGATACATTTTTTCAGGATCGGGATTTCGGTTTGCGCTGGGAGAACGGTCTTCGCGTTAGCAACGACGGCGTAGAGAAATTGTCCGGAAAGTATGCCCGGCTGACGGAATTGTGAGGCCAATTTATGCGTTATGAGCTTATGTTGCCGCACCAGATTCGCACGGCCATCGATCAGCATTGGCCGATAGTATTGCCGCTGGGCGTACTGGAATATCACGGCGAGCATCTGGCGGTGGGACTTGATACGCTGGTGGTTCTGCGGATTCTGGAAAAGTTGGAAAAAGACATGAACCTGGTCATCCTGCCACCGTTTTATTACGGTGCGGGCAGCTATGCCGTCGAGCCGCCGGAGCGTAAAGGAACAGTGCAGGTGGACACCGACGCGCTGGTGCCCTTTGCGATGCATCTGTTCCGTAGCCTGTTGCGGATCGGGTTCCGCAATATCCACGCGGTGATCCATCACCAAAGCGAAAACTTCGTCGATGGCATGCCGACGGATTTGTCGTTCAAGCTGGCGGGACGGCGGGCAACCTTCGATCATCTGCTGGCCGAGCGCGGCGAGGGTTGGTGGGGCAAGAGCGGCATGGCCGACTATTACAGCCAACATGAGCATGACGGCAATCCGTTCAACTGGGTTCGCGTTCACCCATTGATGGATCAGCGGATAATCGAACAGTATGATTTCGATCACGCCGGCGTCGGCGAGACCAGCCTGTTGATGGCGCTGGATCCGTCCGGTGTGGATATGGACAAACTTTCCACCGAGAAATGGTATCTCGCATCCGCCGCAAGGGCCTCAGTTGAGCATGGGCGGCGGGCGGTGGATATGATTCTTGAACGGATGCGAACCGTTCTTAGCTCCTGAATGAGGTACAACCAATCATGCATGGACACAAAATCTGGTTTTTCCCCGATGGAGATCTGCCGCCGGCCGGTAGCACTGAGCCATACGGTCATGAGTCGTTGGTGATCCTCAATCCCAACGAGGTTGACGCGGACGTGTCACTCACGGTGTATCATGTGGATCGGGCTCCGGACCGCCTGCCGCCGCAACGCGTCGCGGGACAGCGGGTACGATGTTTCCGCATGGACAAGCCCATCGGCGATTACCGGATTCCGCACGGCCAGTATGCTCTTAAAGTTGAGTCGACCACACCGGTGGTTTGCCAGATCGGTCGCATGGACGTGCAACAGCCTAATTTGGCATATTACACCGTAATGGGATACGCGACATGAGCATACCCACCGAACATAAGCCGCTGTGGTACGAGGCGGACGGCCTGCGCATCTGGCGATGCCCGGAGAGCCGCTTCTCAGGCGATGAAAGCAGGGAGGCCGCTGATGTTTATACCGACCAGGTGTTCGCGGACATTCTGGCGGACGGGTTTAACGCCGTCTGGATCCGTGGGAAGTTGCGCGAACTGATTCGGTCCAGCATATTCCCTGAACTCAACAGCGATGACGCCCCCGCCCGACTGGAAAGTTTGCGCCAGGTAATTGCCAGGGGCCGGTGCCACGGCGTGGGTGTCTATTTGTTTTTCAACGAACCGATCGCGATTAACGCCGACGATCCATTTTGGAACAACCACGCCGATGTTGCCGGTCAAACCTACGGCAATGACATTGACGGCGGCCCGGTAATCGCTTTATGCACCTCCACAGACACGGTGCGGCGGTTTATGGCTGAAGCCACCGGTCAGATCTTCGATTCCCTGCCAGCCTTGGCGGGTGTCATTTTGATTACCGCCAGTGAACTGCACACGCACTGCTGGTCGCATTATTTCCGGTTTAGCCTTCACGACGGGATCAATGGCTCCGCGCAGCCGCCCTTCCAGTGTTCGCGCTGCGCCCGGCGCGAACCGGCAGAGGTGGTGGCGGAACTGATTGATATCTGGTGCCAGGCGGCGCGCCGGGCACCGGCCGCCCCCCGCATTTTGGCGTGGAACTGGAGCTGGTCCATGTGGTATGCCGACCCGCAAAGCGAGATTATCAACCGGCTGGCTCCGCCGGTCGAACTGCTGGCGGATTGGGAACGCGGCGGCATTGCAGTTTGGAAAAACACGCCGCTGCTGATCGATGAATACTCGTTGCGTTACATCGGTCCGAGCCAGCGTTTTCTTGGCGCGCAGCGCCTGGCTCAACAGCGGTCATTGACCGTCCATGCCAAGCTGCAGATCGGCACCACCCACGAAATCGCCACCGTGCCCAATCTGCCGCTGATCGCCAACCTCCACCGCAAATTCGTGCGGATGAAGACCCGCCAGGTTGCGGGAGTGCTGGCCACGTGGAATTTTGGATGCTCTCTGACGCTCAATAGCTTCGCTCTCGGGCTCTTCTGTTCCGATCCTGTGAGCTACGGCGATTATGCTGTTTTCACCGCCGATCTGGCCCGGCGATATTTCGGAGAGGTTGATGCCGGTAAATTAGCGACGGCCTGGCATCATTTCTCCCAGGCATTCAAAAATTATCCTTTCGCCATCCAATTCCTCTATTACTCACCGCTTAACTACGCGCCGGCGGTGGCTTTAACCAGTCACTACCGCGGCCAACCGCTCGGACCCAGTTGGCTGGTCCGTGAACGCGGAGATCGATTTGACGATTGTCTGGCCGACTTCACCCTGGATCAGATCATCGAATCCTTTGCCACGATATCCCAGGAATGGGATACCGGCTTGGCGGAATATCGCGCGGCGCTGGATAGCCGTGCCATCGCTCGTAATCGGTTGCATTGTTTCCAGGAATTGAGCACCGCGGCGATGATAGCCTCCCAGTTGCGAAGCTTTTTAAATCTGGCGAAGTTTCACCGCTGGCGACTGGAGAAGCTCGCCGAAATCGGAGCGACCTGGCCGTGTGATTTGCCGCTGGACGCGGCGGCCCGCCACATCATGGCCGACGAATGCGATAATGCCCGCGTGGCGCTTGAGCTGACGCAGGCGGATCCCCGACTGGGCTGGCACCAGGAGTGCCACGCCTACCTCTATGACGCCCCGGCGATCCGTACCAAACTCCAGCAAATGCAACACGAACTTGCTCTTCCGCGGGCGGCTGTATCCCACTGAAGTTGCGTAATGTGTTTCGGGCGGATTCTTTAATTCCGAGATCACCAGAAAGGAAAACACGCAAAATGATGACCCATCGGCACACACTGGCCTTGGATATGCGGCCAATGTTTATGCGCAAGCAGCGGTTTTATGCCTATGCGCGGCGCAGCGCGGCACGGGTTTTTAGACCCGACGGAAGCAATCAGCCGGAAACGGAGCCAGATCCGCGCATTGCGTTCTGGCTGTATCCGGCTTTGGTTTCTTCACCGAATAACGGGGAAAAAGATTTCGCCAACCTTATTTACGCTACGGCCGCCGGGTGGGACCAGTTTGATGTATTTTGCACCTCCGCCATCGCGGTGAACCTGGTCCGCGAGCGCCATCGCATGACGCCGGAACTGGTAAAGCGTTCGGAAGAACATCTGGCTAAATTTGTGGTGCGGGACGGCGGCCGCTCCGGATGTTCTGGGGCCAATGATTACCTGTTCCAGGGGTACAACGACAACATGCCGGCGTTATCCGTGCGGGCCATGATCCTGGCCGGCGACATTCTGAAACGCCGGGATTACACCGACCAGGGACTGTTCTATCTGGAAGGTTTGTGCGCCCACTTTGAGCGGCGCGGCCTGTTAAGTGAGTTCACCAGCGGCACGTATACGCCCATTACGCTGTCCTGCTTGATGGATGTGGCGGAATATACCACCAATTTGGACGCTCGCGATATGGCGGTGGCCTGTGCCAATCGAATTCTGCTGGATATTGCCGGCCATTGGCACGCAAAAATCGGCGGCATTGGCGGCGTAACGTGGCGAGCCTATACCGCCGATCTGCTCGACTCCCTGTCCAATATAAATACGCTGATGTGGTACTTGACCGGTGACGCAATGTGCATCGATCCCATTGAGGCCCTGAAAAACGTGGCAACCTTTCCGGCTTATCTGCACCATGGACGCAACTACGCTTTTAATTTAGCGCAGTGCGCGGAGTTTTTTGCGCCAAGCTATGGCGTGGTAACTTCGGGCCAAACCGGTCGGTCTAAAATGAATCCCGCAGGCGCTGTTGCGGCGACGGTCTACCCCGGTGTCCGCAACTATATGCGCACCGCCCGGCGATACCCTTATGAATTCTACGCCACCACTGATCTGGGGCAGGCGGGATTGTACGGTGGCGCGAAGGAAATTCAGACGCGCGCGTTCCACCAGCCGCTTTACGCTCTGGCTACCGCGTCCGAGACCGGGTCGGACCATGCCACGCATCAGACGTCGCTGCGTGCGGTATTGGCCTGCGTGCCCAAGCCCAGGTCATGGCTGGACCGAATTTGCGTATGGCATAACACCATTTGCGGCGATCCAGATCAGGGGGATGTGGAGCTGACCCACGGCGGCCAATGGACTGAAGTGGGATTTGTCCGCGACGTAGGCCACTATCACAGCCTGCAAAAGGGCGGATCAGCTCTGGTGCTGGGCTCGCTGGCACCGCGATTGTTTGATCAGGAGGTGCGCAGGCTTAAGTTCAGCCTGATCTTCGGCACCTGGATGCGCAGCCCTGATGAACTGGCCAACCAAAATCAATGGTATTTTCTGCGCTTCGGCGACGTGTATGTCGGTGTGCAAATGGCGGGCATGATGCGGGAAAAGCGGCTGCCGGTGCAAACCAACGTGAAAAACAAATATCTGCGCATTGAGATCCCGCTGGTGGAAGACCAAAGCGTTAAGGTGGATCAGGAACTGCGCGAATGGACAGACTTTGGTTACGTTTTTGAAATTGCGTCGCGGGCTGAATGCGGCACCTTTGCCGGATTTTGTCGGCAGTGCCTGGCATGTTCGTGGGAATTTTATCATCACGCCTATCGTAATGTCCGGTACCAGGGACGTCATGGCGAACTGCAGATCATTGACTCAGTGGCGGCGGGAACCGTTCGCTTCATGGCGGTGGACGGCCAGGTGGAACCACGGGTGAAACTCTCGGCCACGGGCTTAAAGCCGGGTTTGACCAGTCTGTTTCCCGATGGGCACCGGGTCAGACAGCGCCGGATCACTTATTTTCCGGCGTATATCGGATCACCATTTTATGCGATAAATAAGATGAAGCCGTTGTTGCAGCACATTGTGGTGGCGCCGCATTATGGCACCGCATCGCCTGCAGGCCGAAACCGTCGCCCAGATTGTGGCGAATCGAAGGGCGGTGCCGGGCAACGCCGCGGCCGCCAATAAGGGCGACCTGATCAGATCGTCCACTCGCCGCACGGCTTCCAAACAGCTATCAAGTCAACGCGGCTGAGGGTGCAAGTACGTGGGTATCAGGTAACAGTCTTTTCAACTCGGCGGGGCCGCGGGCGGCGGCGGTGGCTGCTGCTGCGATGGCTGACCCCAGTAATACATCTGCGGGGCACCTGGTATTTCGGTAAATGGCTCTATTTGCCGGCTTAGCGCATGAACCTTCGACAGGCTGATAATCAGCAAAACAAGGGATGGAATCCACGCCAGCAGTCCCAGATACGGAATCATCGAAACAGCTGCGCAAATGCAGTATGCCAAGCTTATGTTGTAGCCGCAGTCCTGCAGGTCCGTGCGGCCACGGCTGTAAAAGTAGCTTTGGTAACTGCGGACGAGAGGCAGAAAGACAAAAAAATTCCAGACAACTCCAAAAAAAGGTATCAGCAGCAGCCATGCCAGACCGGGTTCCTGCTGGCGAAACTGCGGCGGCACGCGCTTCAGGCATCGATAAAGAATCCAGCAGGTCAACACTCCGACGCCAATGAATATGACTATAACCGCCAGAACGATACCGATGATCAGTACGGCGACTGCGAAAGAAGCGTGCGGAGGCACGTTCGAGGTGTAAACGATGTGCTGGCTGTGTACGATCATCCAATCACTGTATCATTGCATCTGCGCATGTCAATCTGGCGGTAGCAACGCAATCTCATTCTCCATCGGTGGAAACGCCGACGCGGTACAAGCTTCAGGTTCAGCCATGGAATGGCCGTGGCGCAATAGGCGTGCCTGTGTCGACAGACTGCTCTACCCCTGGCAGATAAGATAGATGCCTTGATTACCCAAAAGATGCATCCATCAGATGAAATTCTCGCCGGCGAAGCCGATCAACTGCTTCCTGAATTGGACAATGATGACTTGTTGCATCCGGTCTCACTGGATATTCACCGGGCCGCCGCGTTATGATGCCCCTAGGGATGCGTCAACAAAGGGAAATACTGCCATGTGGTATAGATTTCGACCTTATGTTTCCGTCGGGCAGCGATGGGCACTGGCAGCCAGAAAGATTCCGCAATTCACCAAGCAGGGCCGCGAGCTTTCTCCGGTGCATACCGAACGACCAAACTCCAAAAGCTTTTGCGGCCAGGCCTGGTGCAAACACCTGGAGCTCATTCCCACCACGGATACTCTGCAAGCCTTGCCCCCGGCAAATTCGTCCAAACGCCGAACGCTGGAACCCCCCGATCTTGCCGACGTGTCCGGCGTAGAAATAGCCCCACGTGGTGTGGCCGGCCCAAAGGCCAAAGACGCCGGCACCATGGGAACCAAAACTGATGGTCCTCTCCTACCTGCAGGGTCCGCAGGCGGAGCTTCCGGCAAAAATTTCCGCGGCAAAGTCAAGAACGAAGCGCAAATTAAAAGGCGGTCGGCCGCAACCCAGCCCCGCATAAAAAGCGATGTCACCGGCGAATCCGCCGCCCCGTGCCTTGCCGCACGGCGGTTGCGTTCGCCCGCAGAAAAAGGCCGCGCCTGGCGTTTGCGGCGATGTGCCCGCGGATAAATTCCTATGGAGATCATGTGCAACAGAGATACTTAATCACCGGCGGAGCCGGCTTTATCGGCTCTCATCTGGCGGAAATGCTTTTGGGTAAAGGGCACAGTGTCTACGTGCTGGACGATGAATCCACCGGTACTGCGGCCAACATTAAGGCCCTGCAAGCCAACCCCGACTTTCATTTTACGCACGGTTCCATCATGGATGATGACACGCTTTCACGCCTGGTCGGAACGTGCCACTTCGTGGCCCACCTGGCGGCGGCGGTGGGCGTGCAATATGTGCTCAAAGATCCCTTGAAAAGTATTATGACCAATGTGGTAGGCTCCGGCAGAGTGTTGCATTATTGCAGCCAGTATGAAAAACCATTATTTCTCGCCAGCAGCAGCGAAGTCTACGGCTTGCAGACCAAGGCCCCGCTGCGCGAAGACGACTTTTGTGTACTCGGTGCCACCAGCGTCAGCCGTTGGTCTTACGCCTGCTCCAAGGCCTTGGATGAGTTCATGGCCCTGGCCTACCATCACCAAAAAGCGTTTCCCGTCGTCATTGCCCGGCTGTTTAACACGGTCGGGCCGCGGCAGTCTCCCGCTTATGGCATGGTGTTGCCGCGATTGGTGGACCAGGCTTTGACCGGCCGGCCCCTGACCGTCCATGGTAACGGCACGCAAACGCGCACCTTCACCCATGTGCGCGATGTGGTGGAGGCTATTGGACGTTTATTGGCCACACCCGCCACGTGGGGCGAGGTATACAACATCGGCGGAATGGAGGAAATTTCCATTTTGGCCCTCGCAGATCGAATCAAAACGGTCACCGGCAGCAATTCCCCCATTGAACTGATACCATACACTCAGGCCTTTGGCTCCAATTTTCAGGATATGCCGCGGCGGGTGCCCGACGTGCACAAACTCGCCGGAGCCATCGGCTTTCAGCCGAAAATCGGCCTTGATGCGATGATTGCGGATGTGGCGGCGGACCGGCGCACACGATTGACCGGCACATGACCTGAACCTGACCTCGCCCGGCTCTCCCTTGGCTTTCCTCCGCCTGTGGACCAATGGCACGTGGACGCATCTGTTTTGGCCTTCCCCCGGAACCGCAGATATTGCGCTTGCCAGACGGAGAGTTCCATGCGATTATAGCCACTGTTCGGGCGCTGACGGGCCGACCTTCGTCGGCTGCGCGTCCGGTCAGGATCGCAAAAAGGAGATGTATCGTGTCAATTCCATCGAGACTTCGGGCGAAACATCGGATTGCTGCAATGGCCATGACCGCCCTGCTGACGGCCACCCTGGGGCTGACGGGCTGTTCCTCCATGGGCACCCACACACAACCGACACTGTACAGCCAGTTGGGCGGTGAAAA
>JAJZCR010000094.1 GCA_021851715.1 Planctomycetota bacterium | reverse complement strand
ATCGGCCTGCCGCCCTTATTTAAACGCAATAAAACGACCCGTTGTCTCATATCTGCGGGTAACGCCTTGGGTCGCCCATGCACAAGTCAGCTTCAGTCAAGCGGTTTAGGACAACGCAACCCGCTCCACCGGCAACAAGCAGACTTTACCGCAGCCGGGAAGGCCTTATCATGGGCCGTGAGAATTAGCCGATTCTCATCTGTCCATGGAGTTTGGCTTGGCGGGTATGCGTAGATTCAAGGGTGAAAGTAAATGGGGTCGCCGGCGCTGGCTGGTGCCGGCGATTTTTCTGCTGGCCCTGGCGGTGCGTTGGGAGCGGGCATGGGTAACGCCGGTGGTCAATTCCGATTGCCTGCGTTTTATTGTCATGGCCCAAAGTCTGCCGGCCCATCCGATTCCCACGCTGCGAAAAGATGTCTATCACCCGCTGCAGGCGGTGGTCGGCGGCGCGGTTTATCTGACGATATTTTCGCGACTGATGACCAATCAGCGCATGGCCTGGATTGCGGCCATGCAGGCGGTGGGGGTGGTGGCCGGGGCTTTTCTGGCGGTGGAACTTTTTTGGCTGGCGCGGCGGTTTGGGGCTCCGCAGTGGGCGGCGGCTGCAGCGGCGGTGCTGTGGATCGTGGGGCGAAAAACCTCCGGTTACGGTGCCGATGGCATTTCCGACATGCTATTTCTGAGCCTGCTGGTGGGATCTATTCTTTTGGCTATGCAGACAGGCCTGCGCTGGCATCGCTGGAAATGGTTTGTGGCCGGGATGATTGCCGGTCTCAGCTATCTTGCCCGTCCCGAAGGCGTGGCTGGAGTGTTAATCTTTTGGGGGGCGTTGGCGATTTACCATGGTTGGCCATTGCCCCGGCTGTTGCGATGGCGGTTGCCGCCGCGCCGCGGCCCGGTTTGCGCTTTGGCCTGCGGCCTGATCATGCTGCTGGGCTTTGTGGTGGTCGGTTCGCCTTACATGATGGCGATCGGAAAGTTCACCGGAAAAAAGGCTACTGTACTCAACGATTTTGTGGCCACACCGCCGGCGGCCGTCGTGGGTTCACGGCCTGTGCCAAGTGTCCTGCATAGCACCGTTGGCCGCACCACCCCGCCGCAACTGGCCGCTTTTACGCCATGGCGTGGCGGGATATGGTTTAAGATCGGTCAGGAGCTCGCGGAAACATTGGGCTGGGCTCCGGGCATCATCATGATTGGCGTGTTCCTGGCCCAACCTACACTGCTGGGCCGACGGCGATGGCGCGGACTGGTGTTGGCCTGGGCGGCGCTTTGGCTGGTGGTGATGATCTGGCTGTTAAGCACGGCCCATTATTTAGACAATCGACACTCGCTGGTACTGGTGTTTTTGCTGGAGGCAGTGTTTGCGCTGTCTTTGGCGCAGGCGGCATTCCTGTGCGCCAAGGTGCGACGTGAAATTGGCCTGGATCCATCCGCTTCGGGCGGAATGTACCGAGATCGCGCGGCCGTTGGTTTTGGTTTAATCGTTGGTTTTCTCGGTTGTCTGCCTGGTCTGATCAGCCTGACCCACGCGCCGCAGCGCGGCCTGCATTACATCCGTAACACCGCCAATTGGATTGCTGCCAATACCGTGCCGGACCTTCGCGTGGTGGTGCCGCGCGTGGATGACCGACTTAGCTTGATCGCCTATTATAGCCAGCGGCGATATTTTTACCGTCCCTACACCGCCAACCACATTCGCGTGAAACAAATTGAGCGACTGTGCGGGAACCGGCCATTTGTGCTGCCGCTGATTTTTCCGGGTCTAGGGCAACAGGGATTTCCGCGGCGGATTGGATCCTTGGAAGTGGTGAAAGATCATGGCCATGCGGTATATTTCCGCTCGCGTCATGCGCTGCATGGAGATGAGGTGGTGCTTTATGCCCTGCCGGGGGACAAGATCATGGGCCATCAATGACAGCAGCATATCCAAAACCCATCATCGGTATGACCGGCGGAATAGGATCGGGCAAGACCCGCATGGCCCGGGAGTTTGGCCGGTTGGGGTGCCTGGTCATCAACAGTGACGACCTGGCCCATCAGGCGCTAAACCAGCCGTCGGTCAGAGAACAGCTTACACAATGGTGGGGCACGGGCATTTTGGATAAAAGTACCGCCCAGGTGGACCGGGCCGCCGTTGGACGAATCGTGTTTGCAAATCCTGCCGAAATGGCCCGGCTAACCGCCGTGCTGCACCCGCAAGTCGCAGAATTGCGAAATAAAATAATGGCGGCTGCGGCGTTGGATTCCAATATTCCAGCGATTGTATGGGATTCGCCGCTGTTGATTGAAGCCGGCCTGCATACGCAATGCGATGTCGTTATTTTCGTAAAAGCGTCGACAAAAACGAGGATCAATCGATTAAAAAAGGAGCGTGGCTGGGATGCAGGCGAACTGGTCCGCCGAGAGATGAGGCAATTGCCACTTGACAAAAAGGAAAATCTGGCGCATTATTATATAGACAACGATGGCGATGTGGCCGTCGGCGTAAATCAGGTCCGAAGTATCCTTACCTGGGTTTTACGGGATTTTTCAGCTAAAGGCTGAAAAAACGTGCATTGGCGGCCATGGCATTTGTATAACATGGGCCGGGGCTTGGACCGGCAGCCGTGAGCTTGCGATAGATTGTGTAACGAAACTTTGTTTAATTACCCGGGATGGCCGATAAGAGAATATAGGCGAGAGCCTTCATACCAGCCCAGATGAAAAAACCAGGGAATCTTTCGAATTACGATAAAGCTGGTGAATGCGGCACTTGTCGCTGGACGAATAAAATGGCCGGGGTTATTCTGTGCGGCGTCTGAAACAGACAGACGGTCACCGGCCGGCAAATTCAATGCTTCCTGGTCATCAAAATATCCACCAACGTCCCTGCGACCCGCGAAAATTCAAAACTTAAAAGAAGTACGTCATAACATTCAGGTTCAAATCAACATGTAATCACCTATTGGAGGTACGCCATCATGGCACGCAACACCAAAAGTAAAAAGCATCCCAACGCCAACACCGCCGTAGCGGAGCCGGAAAATCCGCTCCCGGGGCAGGAAGAAACGCCGAACGCGTCGGATAACCGCGCCGAGGCCGGCCAACTGGCATCCGGCGAAGAACAAGCCGCGCCAGTCGGCACGCCTGATACAGCGGCTGGTGCCGAAGGCAGCAGCAACGGCAATGTCGCTCCGGCGGCCAAAAAAATTATGGATGGATCCGCCCTGATCGGTTCGGCCATTGTCGGCGACGGTGTGAGCCTCGACGATGATGACGAATTTCTGGATGAGGAAACCCATGAAAAATATGAGCAGATCAAACGCAGCGAACTGCACCTTATTGATCTGCAGAAAATGACCGTTGCCGAGCTGCACGAGATCTGTAAAAAGGAGGAGATTGAAGAATTCATCGGCCTGAAAAAACAGGAACTCATCTTCAAAATTCTCAAAAAGCGCATCACCGATAACGGCATGATGGTGGGCGAGGGCGTACTGGAAATTCTGCCCGATGGTTTCGGATTTCTGCGCTCGCCGGAATACAACTATCTGCCGTGCCCGGATGATATTTATGTTTCACCTTCGCAGATCCGCCGTTTTGGTCTGCGCAATGGCAACATCATCACCGGCCAGATCCGGCCTCCGAAAGAATCGGAGCGCTATTTTGCGCTGCTGCGGGTCGAGGCCATCAACTTTGAAGACCCCAATGTGCTGACCGAAAAGGTCAACTTTGAGGACCTTACGCCACTTCACCCCAACAAACGCTTTTTTCTGGAAACCGTGCCCGAAGAAGTCAACATGCGCATTGTCGACCTGGTAACACCCATCGGCAAGGGGCAGCGCATGTTAATTGTCGCTCCGCCGCGAACCGGCAAAACCGTACTCCTGCAGAAAATGGCCAATGCCATTTCCACCAATCACTCCGATGTTTATCTGATCATCCTGCTGATTGATGAACGTCCGGAAGAGGTAACCGAAATGCAGCGTGCGACCAAGGCCGAAGTGGTCAGCTCCACGTTTGACGAACCCGCCAGCCGGCATGTGAGCGTCGCCGAAGTGGTCATTGAAAAAGCCAAGCGTCTGGTGGAATATGGCCGCGACGTGGTGATCCTGCTGGATTCCATCACCCGCCTGGCCCGGGCGTACAACACGGAAGTGCCGCACTCCGGCAAAATTCTCTCCGGTGGCGTGGATGCCAACGCCCTGCAGAAGCCCAAGCGCTTTTTCGGTGCCGCACGCAACATTGAAGAAGGCGGATCGCTGACCATCATCGGTACCGCCCTGGTAGATACCGGTTCCAAAATGGACGAAGTTATTTTTGAGGAATTCAAAGGCACCGGCAACAGCGAGTTGCATCTGGACCGCCGCCTGGTGGAACGCCGTACGTACCCGGCCATTAACATCGCGGCCAGCGGAACCCGCAAGGAAGAATTGCTGCTGGACAAACGGGAAATGGAGCTGATCTATCGCCTGCGCAAAGTGCTTTCCGATATGAACCCCATTGAGGCGATGGAACTGCTGAAAAATCGCCTGGAGAAAAAGCCCACCAACCGCGAATTCCTGCTGACGATGAACCTGGATTAACAGCATGGCGCTGGTGGTGCTTTGTCGCCATCAGGCTGCGTGCCGCGGCAGCTCCAGTATCTTTGCCATGTTGACCTTCTCCATCCCCTCCGGTCGCGGAGAGTGTGCCTATGCACCGGCCGCCGCGTTTACGGTCTCGCCTGGCGAATCAGATCCATGGCGATACGCTGCCATTCCCACAGGCGTTGCGGCTGGTATCGGACCGTGGAGATGTCCTTCATGATGATTTCCACGTGCATACCGCGAGTCTGCTCCAGCACCTGTCGCAGTTCGTCGCGAACGACGTCCGGCCGCCAGCGGTCCTCGGCCAGGGGAGCCGGGTTTGGCTTGTAACTGAACACGTAATCGGTTCCCACCGCAGTCACCGCCCGGCTGAGTCGAATGCGGTAGTTCATGGATATCTTGCGCAGCCGGGGTATGCGGCGCAGGATGTCGATTTTGAAATCCAGCGGCTCGCAGCAGCCGTAGTAATTGAGTCCCCAGCGCTGCAGCCACGGAATATCATGTCGCAAAGCGAATTTCCAGTGCATTTCCGGTGAAACTTCGGAGAATATCTGCGCGTTGGAACAGCCCCAGTTGTCCATCGGCCGTACATGCGCAGCATCAAAATTCGCCCCCGGCAGTGCCGTGGTATAGCCATAGCCGCCGGAGCCTACACGGGTGTTGTCCGTTCCCAGGGACAGCAGATTTTGTTCAATCATCTGATCCAGCCCGGCATGCATGGAAGCGGCGCAGCGTGCCACTGCTTCGTTGACCATTTCCGGACGATCCACCAGATCCAACATGGCATCCTGCACGCCCCACCAGCGGATCAGGTTGTCCCAAGGGGTGTACCAGATGTGCTTGATACCTTCTTTGCGTACGAGCGCAATGCCGTCATATACGTCGCACATGAGCTGGTAGTTGGATTCCGTGGCGGCCACATCATGATGCACCACCGCCGGCTTAATTTTCTCAATATCCTTCGGGTTGATGATCTGCCGGTTAAAGCGCCGGCTGATGATGGAGTTGGCGGCATCCGTGCTGATGGTGTCGACATCCTCTTCGAGTCCAAAGCCGGTGTTGTTAATGACCAGTGGGCAGGGAAGATAATCACGGATGATCATGTCCGCGGGCAGATGTTGCCATTGATACAAAATCCGCCGCAGGCGAAATTCCTGCTGCTGGGCCCATGGCTCGGCACAGTGGAGCGTGAGTTCCTCATTTACATTCATCTCGTGCCAGGGAATTTCAGTGATCCAGACCATGGGACGCACAGATTGCAGATCGTTGAGCCGAGTCCATAGCCGCGCTGTTTCCGCATGAACCGGTGCCGCGGCGATGGCCCCCAACTCCTCCGCCAGCCGACGTAGTATCTGGCGGGAATGCTCACTGATCCGGGCCGGTGCAACGGCGGATTGCAGAGTATTGGCTTTTGGTTGGGCCGAATTCATCCTGCATTCCCGGTCCGTTGAGTTCGCGCCATTGAACTATAAGCCTCGGAGCGTCATCTGACAAGAAAAATTTCCGCGGGTGCCGATCCAGACGGCGCTGTCCGCTTCCCCTGTTGATGGACGCTGGGGACCGTCGGACGATGGACTTGCGTTCTCATGGCGTTTTCTTATGATTTTGCGTCGGTTGTTTACAAGGAGTATTTCATGCCGGAAGCATTGGTGGTTTATGGTGGCTGGGATGGTCACCAACCCAGGGAAGTTGGAGAGATTTTTCGCAGCATTCTGGTCAAGGAGGGCTTTCATGTGCAGGTTAGTGATACGCTCGATGCCTTCAATGATGCGGAGCGCCTCAAAAAGCTGGATCTGATTGTGCCGGTATGGACCATGGGCAAAATTACCGGGCCTCAATCACAGGCGGTAACCGCCGCGGTGGAATCCGGCGTGGGAATCGCCGGCTGTCACGGCGGCATGGGCGATGCTTTCCGCGAAGATTGCGGCTGGCAGTTTATGGTGGGCGGCCAATTTGTGGCCCACCCGGGCAACCAAATTCCCTACACGGTCAACATTCGGGATGCCAAGCATGAAATCACCGCCGGCCTGGGGGATTTTAATGTGCTAAGCGAACTTTACTACATGCACGTGGACCCATGCATTAAAATTCTCGCCGTTGCGCGCATGCCCGCACCCAATACCACCGGTCCGCACCTGGCCAACGGGACCTTCGACATGCCCGTGGTATGGACCAAAATGCACGGCAAGGGCCGCGTATTTTATTCATCGGTGGGGCATGACGCCAAGGTTGTTTCGGACGAACCTCACCTGACCATCATGCGGCGCGGCTTCAAGTGGGCGGCTGCGGGCAAGGCTCTCGCCCGCGGATAATCGGGGCGCTCCGGAGCATAGCTGGCGAAGGCCTTGCGGCTGGTTCTCCAGTGCCGGCCATTCAGGTACCGACAGGGTTGATGCTTTCAACTTCAAAGCCCTGGCGTTCCAGGGCGGCTGTGACTTCTTCGCGCACGGAGGCATCCACCTCCAGCAAAAAGTCGTTAATCTTAAAACACGTGCCCGATACCACGGCTGTGCAGGGGATGAATTCGACATCCGTCTGGAGCTTAAGCCCTTTGGAGGCCATGCCAGGAATGGTATGGAGCGTTAAGCGCAGGTTCGTGAGTGAATCGCCGGGGTAGGTACCCGGGCGAATTTTAAAGACAATGCGCCGTTGCGCCGCGAGAAAATCCTTGAGTTTGCCGGCCAGGGAAGCCTGGATGGCAGCGGGGTCGGCGGCCTCGGCTTGTTCCATCCGCAAATGCACATGCGACCACTTGTCGCTGAGGCACACGCGCAGCCGCCATTGCTGTTGATCCGGTTTTTCCACATCGCAGACCGCCAGGGCCGATGAACATTGTGGCTCGGCGAGCTTGCGTAAAGCCACAGCCAGCGCATCGGCGAGCTTTGCCGCCGCTGGACACGCGCGTAACCGGGCGGTTTGTTCAACCTGCATAAAAGCTCCAACGCAGCGGGGTGTGTTCCATCTTCAACCTGGATGGAACCACCTATAGCATACCGGATCATCAGCGGGAGTTCAAAAATATCGGCGGCTGAATGCTCTACAGCAACGCAAGTCCGAAGTTTGGAGACAGCCCGGGGTTCAATGATACAATACCTCACCTGGTTGGGCCGAAAATAAGCAGGCGGTATCAACCCCGGACTGGCCCCAGCTACGGGCGCAGCTTGTGGTCGCACCGCGTGGAATGGATTTGTTCGATCCCGATGGTCGGAGAGTCCGCGCCATACTTCCTGCGATGCTTCATGATGGAGATTGTATCTATGCCTAAAAGCAATGACCGGGCGTTTTCCCTGCCGTATCGGCAAATCCACCTGGATTTTCACACCGGGCCGGCTATCCTGGATGTGGGAGCTGACTTTGATCCGCGGGCGTTTGCCAAAACCATGAAGCAATCGCATGTGAACTCCGTGACGGTTTTTGCCAAGTGCCACCACGGTCATCTGTACTACAACACCCGCCATGCCGCGCGGCACCCGGGTCTGAAGAAAAATCTGGACCTGCTGGCTGGCCAGGTGGAGGCTCTGCACCGGGAAGGAATTCGCGCTCCAATTTACTTGAGCGTGCAATGCGATGAATTCGCCGCCAACACCCATCCGGAATGGATCGCCAAAAATCCGGATGGTTCACAGGTCGGGCGCAAGCCGCTGTCTGCGGGCTGGCAAATATTGGATATGTCCAGCCCGTATCAGGATTACCTTTATGAACAGACGGCGGAGGTACTTAAATTATTCAAGCCGGTGGACGGCATATTTTTTGATATGTGCTGGGATCAGCCATCGGTATCGCCATGGGCACTGGCGGGCATGGTCAGGGAGAATCTCAATCCGGAAAACGAGGCTGATCGGGCGCAGTATGCGACGATGGTTTCGCGGCGTTACATGAAACGTTATTTTGATCAGGTCAAGGCGGCCTCCGGCGCTGCAGGCGTGTTTTTTAATTCCCGTCCCTTTGCCAATTTAGCCCGGGAGGTGCAATACCAGACGCAGGCGGAAATTGAAGCCCTGCCCACGGGCGGATGGGGCTACATGTATTTTCCCATGAACGTGCGTTTTGCCCGCAACTTTGGCGTGCCCTACCTTGGGATGACGGCTCGATTTCATAAATCATGGGCGGATTTCGGGGGCCTCAAACCCTATGCCGCATTGGAGTACGAAACTGCGCAGATGATTGCCCATGGGGCGCGATGCTCTGTTGGAGATCAATTGCACCCGCGCGGCGTGCTTGACCCGGTGGCCTACGAACTTATCGAGAAGGTTTATCGACGGGTGGAAGCTCGTGAATCGTGGCTGCTCAACGCGGCACCAGTCTCACAAATCGGGCTGTTGCAGGTGGTGACAGGATCCACCAATGTGTTCGAGTCGGCCGGCCGGTCCAATGAGGGTGCCACGCGCATGCTTACCCAGCTTCGCCATCAGTTTGATCTGATCGATGGCACGTCGGATTTAAGCCGTTACGATCTTGTGATTCTACCGGATGTGCCGGTGGAGGATGCCGGGTTGCTGAAAAAAGTAAAGCAATATGTGCGTGCTGGCGGAAAGATATTGGCCAGCGGCCACGCCGGACTGAACGCCGCCGGGACTCAGGTGGTGCTTTCTGAACTGGGAATTGCGGCCTGCGGCCCATCACCGTTCCAGAGCGTTTATTTCAGGCCCGATGCCAATTTTGCATCCGGCCTCGCCCGGACGGACCATGTCATTTACGATCGCAGCGTTCGCGTGACGGCAAGCCGGGGCACGGTTCAAGCGCAGGTGGTGGAACCCTATTTTGACCGCACCTGGCAGCATTTTTCCTCTCATGCGCAAACGCCCGGAGCCGTGCGGTCGCGTTTTGCAGCTGCCGTGGCCACGTCACGGACAGCGTACATCGCCTTTCCGGTCTTTCACAGTTTTGCCACGCATGGGAACCTGCCGTACCGGGACCTGGTGGCGGGTCTGCTGCAGAGACTTCTGCCGCAGCCGTTTCTCACGGTCGGCGGGCCGAGCTATCTGGAAGCCACATTGACCATGCAGGAGAATCCGATCCGCACCATGGTGCATCTGCTGGCCTATATCGCCCAGCGCCGGACGATGCAACTGGATATCATCGAAGATATTGTGCCCCTGACGGCTACGGCCGTGACTGTGCGAACCGCGTGCCGACCGTTGCGTGTGTACACGGCTCCGGAAATGGCGGAACTGCCATTTGAATATAAGCATGGGTATACGTATGTTACTGTTCCCCAAATCATGGGGCACGCGATGATCGTGCTGGATGGATGTCATCCGGGGTGAAATGAAATACCGGGAGGAAACAGGCATGTTCCAGCAAAGGGAATGGTCGGACTTATTTGGTGCGCACCAGCGTGAGAACGGCCGGGCCGCCGCGGTCCGATTTGGTGGGTACGTATTGCGGAAACACAATATGAACACGGCGGCGGGAATGGGCGAAGTTCGCCGCCAGCAGGGCGGTCTTGATTTGAAAGAGTCGGCGGCGGGCGATGGTGATCATCATGCCGCGGGTGCGGCGGGAAGCCTCACGCGTGGCCCCTGGCGCGAGCATATTGGCGAGATAATTGATGGCCATCTGAGCACGGGCGAGCTTGGCATCCAACTGGGAGAGGCGCATGGTGCCGCGATGAATGGTGGTGTCGGAGAGACGGATCGCCAGTTCGCCCCGCAATCTGCCAAGCAGCTCCCGGCGCTGGATCAACAGACGATGGGTCCGGGATCCCAGGGCGGTAATAAGCTGAAGGCACTGGCTTTTAGTGGGATTGGCGCGGCGGGCGGCCACGGCAATGTCTGCGGATGAAATTTGCTGCCGGACCACCACCTGCCAGGAGTTGTGATTTCTCAGGCGTTTGGCGAGAGCCTTGATGGCCAACCAATTCCGGCTGCTGATGGTGGTGGAACCGGGAGTGAAGTGTAATTTTATCGGGGGTTCCTTGACCGCCTGGAGTTTCCCGGAGGCAAACAGCGAAGCCAGCCCTCCGGCAATTTTGAGCGGCGAGCTGGCAATCCCGACTGCCACCACCTGGACCAAATCGGCCAGGATCTGGCCGGTAACCGCGGATTGCGAAATATGGCCGGTGCGAATGGGTACGGAAAGGGGAAGGGTGATCGAGCCGTCCGGGGCTTCGATGGCAGCGATTGCAATATTTAACGGGGTCGGAAGATGCAAAAGCTTGGCCAGGGCACCGTGCGGAGGCTCGGAGAGATTCAGGTTGGAAAATACCAGCTTGGTATGTACGTTGATTCGATGGTGGGCATGGAATCGGATGTCGCTGGAGTTGTCCAGGGTGCCTCCGGCAAGGGTAACGCCATATTTTTTAGCCAGGGGTGCAAGCTCCGCCAGATCCATTCCATTCAATGAAGCTCTGGCCCAGCCTTGGAGATGCGGATACAGATACAGTTGGCCATTGGATGAGAACTGGGCAAAAAGCGGCCTGGCCTTTTTGGTGGGCGGCGGGGCGGCTTTCCGGGTCGCCGGCTTTGTCGCGATGGACGGCTTTTTTACCGCAATAGCCGGATGGCTGACGGAACCTGCATAAGAAATGACATTGAAGCGCAGCGGAATATGCGAGGTCAGCGGAGTTGTCCCCAGATTGAAAATCTGGGCTTCCAGGCCGGTCAGCGGAATTTCAACTGGCGGTATGCACGTGTGATCGACATATCGGGCATCAATCCCGCTGATGACGGTGCGCTTAATCAAAACCAGCCATGGTCGCGCCTTGGCCGGCTGGGGTGCTGGATGCAATCGCGGCCTCTGCACATGGCTTAATGCCGGCGGCGGGGTCTTGGGCGAAGACAATGGCAGGCCGGCCACGTTCCAGCCGGTGGCATTATGGGTCAGGCGCAAGGTCAGCTTGCGCATGTTAAGCAAGGGCACGGCAATGGAAGAGCGAGCCGGATCCACGGTTATTTTATCCGCGCTGATGCGATCCAGGCCCACCACCACCGGGCCATGCGATGTGTCACGAAACGCAATCCCGGAAAGCGCCGCAGACGCCGAAAATGGCTGGGCTAAATTAAAATCGAGGGGAGATCGCCGGTCCAACCGCAGCGACACGGAAGCATCGGCCGTCAATTCGCCGGTTTTTAATGCCTGCATCGCAAAGTACCGGCCCAGCGCTGGCACCGCTTCCGCCAGGCCCGGACCACGAATGCCGGTGATGGTCATGTGCGCAGTTGCGCGTGGATGGTTGGCGAAAGGTTTGAGGTGAAAGTCCAGCACCACGTGGCCGGCGATTCGCTTGACCGAGCCGGAAAGCCGCAGGGCGACTGCGGGTTCGCGGGCGGGTGCAGAACCCAGGCAGCGTATGGGGGCGGTATTGTGCAGATCTAAGGCGGTGATATCAACGGCTTTCTGATGCGGCAACAGCCCCGCCAATACCAGATTGTCGATGCGCCATTGCAGGTGTTGCAAGGTCAAAAGCGGCAGTTGGGCGTGCAGGATGGAAAATGTATGCGGGGGTGCGGCGACCACGCGAGCCGGCGGCTTGGCGTTAAGGTTGCCGCCAATATGCAAGCCGCAGACGGACCAAAAGCTCCCACGATGGGCCAGGTGAAGGGTTTTTATGTGGGCATCGATGACGTTGATGGCCAGCCGATGACGGGCCAGATTGATGCGTTGGAAATTGACCGCCAGGTGTGGCGCAATCAGCAGAGGGCGTGCCGGGGCAGCCCCTGTGGTGGCGGTGACCCGGAGATTGTTGATGCCGGCCTGGCCGGAGATCGAGCCGTCCGCGCCGTGCTGCAGCCGGATATCCAATAAGGCGGCAATGTCCTGGCCCTGGGGGGCAAAGGCGACACCGGCCGGCAGATAGGTATTCACGACATGGGCTTGCAGGTGGGTGGCCTGCAGATGCAAATGTGCGATTAACGCGCTCGCCGGTACCGCAAATGAACCTCCGATGTGGATGGCTTCCGCCAGGCCCTTGGCCGAGAGTGTCGCCTGCACGCTGCCCATGGGCGGTTGGCGATGACCCAGAATGGCATTGGTGGCCACCGCTGTAATATGGAGCCGGACGTCCAACGGTTGTGCCGGCTCTAAATCGATCCATCGCACCAGGGCATGAGACAGCGAAATATCGCTGATGGCCGCGCGCAAGGGCGTGATGGGTCCGGGGGAAAGATGGGCGTGGGCCAGGGCCGCAGTCGCGGCGGGAGCACGTGCGGGCAGCAAGTCTATTCCACAGAAGCTTAAATTGCCGGAGGCCAGGCGGGTGACTTGCAAAAACGGTTTGACGATTCGTACTTGCTGTACGGCCAGATCATGCCGGGCGGCGGAAATGCTGGAGATGTGAAATTCTTGCACTGCGGCCAATTGTTGGCCGGCCTGGCGCAAGTCAAGGTGGGACAGCCACACGGATCCCACCAGCCTGCCGCGGTGCAAGGCCATCTTCGCCCCCAGTGAACTGGTGAGTGCCCCTTGAGTCAGCCACGGCAGAATTCCCAGCGGCTTCAGATAGGGTGTCAGGGGTAGCAAGTTGATATCCGTACCGTGCATCTGCATGGAGGTGGCGAGGCTGTTTTTGCCGGAGCCGACTGTACCAGAGGCGCTTAGATGAATCAGGCCGGGTGCCTGCAACCACGCCTTGAACGTGCCGGGGCGGCGGGGAGCGGTTTTGGAGGAAAGATCCAGGATGAAATCATTGAGAAGGAGGCCGGCGTGGCTGATGCCGATGCGGGTGGCGGGCTGGGCATGGTGGTCGTCAAAACCGATACGTATTCCGGACCAGTGGAAATGGTTGATTTGCAAACGTGGCGGCTGAGTCGCGGCGATGCCGCCGGGTGCTGGGTTCGGTGTTTTTGCCGGGGTCTCCGGCGGCAGCGCGGTCCGCAGGGCGCGGGAACCCAGTATCTGCATGCCCAGGACAGTGTACGCTCCGGAGGCCTGGCGGGAAAAATCAAAAGCCGGACCGACGATATTGCAGGAACCAATTTCCAATCTGCCGGTGGCAGCGTTGAGGCGTGCCCGGTCGATATCAATCCGCTTAAAATCGCACAGCGTGTTGCGGCCATCCCGATAGGTCAGGTGATCAAGATGGAAGGAGGCGGCAGTGGTGCCGTCCGGGGACGAGGTTGCCGCGGCGGAGAAATCGGCGTTGAAACTGGCGGATTTGAGTTCGCTTTTAATCCCCATCGTGGCAAGATAGGGGGCCAGCGCGTCGGTGGTGATATCACTGGCCGCCAACTGCAGCTTGAGCGTACCCGCCAACCCACCGCCG
>JAJZCR010000093.1 GCA_021851715.1 Planctomycetota bacterium | reverse complement strand
ATCACGATAAGCCGCTTGGCCACGCTATAACGCACCAACTTACAACGAATTGGCACCGCTGCAGCCTTCGGCTCCATGAGCCAATCCGATTTTGTGAATTTTAGGGCGCGACAACGCAACCGGCTCGGCTCATCGCCGCAGATGCCGGTTAGCCTGCGACCGGCTTAAGCCATGGGGAAATTGAACTTGCTGCACCGAATATCCGGCATGGTGTGCTGAGCAAAGTCCGCGGCCAGGCGACTGATGATGGGTTGGGCCTGGGCCAGCAGTCGATGATTCATGGAGTCATCCAGGGGAATTGCCCGCACTGCGGCCTGAATGATTCCCCGGGCCGCCTGCAATAGACAAGCCGCTACCGCCCTTACCTCATGGGCCGTTGTTTCGCTCACCAGGGCGCCAAAGGCCACACCACCATGCACACCCGTTTGCGGAATCACCGGATCAAACTGATCGTGTATCGGCTGGGTCCAGTTCCAACGCCGGGAGATTTCCCACAGACGTGTACCCATTTGCAGCGATGCCAAACGCAAAGATTCCGGGAACTGATCGCTGGAGAGCACCTGGCTGACCGCGGGGACTAACGCCGGGTCTCCAAGGCGGGCGGCCCGAAAGGCGATACCCGCGGCAATGCCTTGCGTGGGTCCGATGATGGCGCGCAGTGAAGACTCCACCAGATTGAACACTTGCTGCCCGGTTCGCAAAAGGCCCCGCCGGGCCAGTGTTTCAATGCTCAGGCATTCCTGATAGCCGACACCCAGCCCAGTTGTGTCCATCAGTTGAACCAGTCCGAGTACGTTCATAAAACTCCACGACGGCCCCAACACGGCCCGTCACTAAAGGAGTGCAAAGTCCATACCATACCAGCCAGAGGTCGGCAGGTGAGCAGGTGAGCGACGTTAGACGGCACTCCGCATCCGGGCCACCCCGATCAACTTATTATTGGATCATCGGCAGATAAAAACCAACAGGTGAAGAAAAATAATGCTAATGGCCAAAAAACATGGGCAGATCATTATGAATGGTAATAAAGAGAAAGGCGGCGACCAGCAGCACAATACCGACGGTTTGTATGACTGTCTGCACCTGCACGGGCAATGGTTTGCCGCGAATTTTTTCGACGATTAACATTAAAAATAATCCACCATCCACAATAGGCAACGGCAGGAAATTGATGACGGCCAGATTGACGGAAATCAGCCCCAGGAAAAACAGCAGATAAGTAAAGCCCCGCGACTCCAGGGTATAACCAATTTTCACAATGCCCAAGACGCTGTGAAGCTGGCTCACAGGCACCGTGCGGCCCACCAGGCCGAAAAGAGTTTGGTAGGTTCGGACAATCCAGGCTTCGGTGTGTCCGAAGCCCATCCCGGCAGCTCCCAGGATGGAATGGCTTTTCTGCAGTTGCATGAGCGGGGCCAGCGGCAGGTGGATGACGTATTTCAACTTGCCAAGCTGAAGAGCATCGTGGTTGGAAATGGTCAGTTGCACGGGCCGATGATGGCCGGCAAAGGCAATATCAATGGTTTGACCGGCAAAGCGCCGCACCAAGGTAACGATATTGAACCAGTTTTTAACCGGGAAAATCCGGCCATGGGCGAGAGCCGGTCCGCCTGGCACCGCAATGGAGGTGATGGTGCGGCCAGGCAGGATTCCGGCGGCGGCGGCACGGCGGCTTACGGCGGCGATCACGGGATGGCCAAAGTCGTATTCCAGATCCACACCCAGAAAGCCCTTCGCCGTCACCTTGGGATGAAAGGTGAGGATTTTAGATCCCCGGCGCACCTGAAGCAGAATCTGGCGGTTCGGATTCTCTTTAATCGCCCGTTGGAGATTCCGGATCGTTGGATGATCGCTGGCGTTAATACGTGTAATAATATCGCCGCGCTGGATACCCACCTTCGCTGCCGGAGTTGCGGGTTCCACCATGGCCACACGGCACCGCGGCTGCATCCCGAGGATCCTGGGAAATTTGTTGACCCAATCGATGGTTGTCAAGGTGGGTGGTATGGTCAGGTGATGAATTTTCCCAGTATGATAACTTTTGAGAGTCAACGTTACGGGGGCACCGTTGGACTGCTGTAAAATGTTGTAAAAATGGGCAAATCCGTGAACTGCAACGGAATCAATGGCGATGATTAAATCCCGCGATTGAAGCCCTTTATACTGCGGAAACGCGGTGATAAATTGTTGAAGTTCGTGGCGCGTCATCGTGCCGACGCGCAAAGACAGCATCTGTCCAATGCCAAAGCTTAACATGCCATTGTTCGGATCGGCTACAGGCGTAATGCTGACGTTGTGAAGAGCCGAACTGTGCGGATGCAGATACTGCAAACTGATTTTAGCATCACCGGTATCCAGGGCGGCGGCCATACTCAATTGAGTGAATTCGAGAAATCCCTGGGGCCGCCGGTGATTGATGGATACCACCCGGTCACCGATTTTCAATCCGGCTTTGGCGGCAGGACTGTTCCACGCCAATTCACCCACGACCGCGAGCGGAAAATTCACACCAATGCGGAAAATAAAGGCGAAAATAAGCACGGCAAAGATCAGGTTCATGATAACGCCGGCGGAGATGATAATCATACGCTGCCAGATGGGCTTTTTACCGAAAGATGCGGGGTCTTCGCTGACTTTGGCAGGGTCCATATCATCCTGGCCAAGCATGCGCACGTACCCGCCAAAGGGCAGCCAGGAAATCCGGTAATCGGTTTCACCAATCGGGCTGATGGCACTTAGCCGGGGGGCCGCCGGGGACAGCGATGGATCGGTCACCGGAGCAACGCCATCCGCGACCGGGACCGGGGCCGCCGCAGCCGGAGGCCCGATGTCCACGCTTCCGAAGGTAAAGCCCACGCCGCGCCGCCAGCCGCACAATCTTGGACCAATGCCCATGGAAAAAACGTCGCAGCGTACCTTGAAAAACTTGGCGGTGATGAAGTGGCCCAGTTCATGCACGAAAATCACCGAGCCAAAGCCGATGATAAACAGCACCACTTTTTCCGTGCCGGTGATGGACCCAAGCAGAGTAAAGCCGAGAATGGGAAACGCCGCCAGGGCGCATACGACCATACGGGCGATTGAAGAACGGCGTTGCGTCCGGGGCGCTTCGTGCAGCGGAAGTTGGGTGGAATAGACGGGATTCATGCCAAGGCCTCCTGACGCGCCCAGCGGTCCGCTGCCAGAAGGTCTTCCAGCGTAGGCGCAGGGTTAAAACCGTTTTTCAAATGTTTTTGCAGCACGTGCTGCGAACGCGGCACAATTTGTCCGAAGGAAATTTTCCCTTCTCGAAAGAGCGCATTGGACACTTCGTTAGCGGCGTTGACGACAGCACCGGAGGTGCCGCCCCGCCGCACTACTTCAAAGCCCAGTTCCAATGCGGGAAATCGTCCCTGCGGCTGTTCAAAGTGCATTTGGCTTATTTTGGACCAATCCAGCCGGTTGCTGCAGCCGGGATAGCGCTGCGGATGGGTCAGGGCATATTGAATTGCGGTACGCATGTCGGGGGTGCCCAGCTGGGCGATAATGCTGCCATCCACAAATTCAATCATGCTGTGAATAATGGACTCCGGATGAATGAGCACCTCAATGCGATCGGCGGGAAGATCAAAGAGCCAGTGGGCTTCGATAATTTCAAGGGCTTTGTTCATCATAGTGGCTGAGTCAATGGTTATTTTCGGTCCCATCCGCCAGTTGGGATGATTCAATGCCTGATCAACGGTGGCCGCAGCGCTTTGCTCAGGCGTCCAGGTGCGGAACGGGCCGCCACTGGCCGTAAGAATAATACGCTGAATCTCATGGGCTTGGCCACTGCGCAGGGCCTGAAAAATGGCAGAATGCTCAGAATCGACCGGCAACACCCGGGCCCCACTGCGAACCGCGGCAGGCATGACCAAGCCTCCGGCAACCACGAGAGCTTCTTTATTGGCCAGGGCGATGGATTTGCCGGCCTGAGCAGCCTTGAGCACCGGCGAAAGGCCGGCCGCCCCCACCACCGCAGCACAAACCATGTCCACATCGGGCCGTTCTACGAGGCGATCCATGGCCAGCGGGCCGGTGTCCACGACGGTTCCATATTCTTCGACCTCCGCCTGCAGAGCTTGAGAATCAAGCCCGGTTTCCGGTGAACTTAAGATAACCACGGCGGGTTGCACCTCGCGGGCCTGCTGGGCGAGCTTCTTCCAATTTCTGGATGCCGCCAAACCGGTAATGGCAAAGGCTGGCCCCAGATGCCGGGCCACCGCCAAGGTATTAACGCCGATCGAACCAGTGCTGCCCAGCACCGCCAAGCGCCGCTGTCCGGGGACATCGCCAGTTGTTGTTTGTAAACCTGAGGCCTTGGTCATCAATGAGTAACTCGTTTCTTTCAGCATGAGTGCCGGCGGCCCATATATAGGGCCGGGCCGGTTCCGTCCAGCCGGTCAATCATAAAAGCCCAAGCCATCTGATACAAGGCCTGATGGTTCACGCGGCAAAAGCCGATCCACAAATTTACAGATAGGGTTATAAATTTCCGGATGTTCGCGTACAATGCATGGCTGTGGAAAAGTGCCAACCTGTGGAGTTAGCCCATGGCCAATGCCAGTCAACCCAACATCGCCGTCCTGAATGATACAGGCGATATAACCATGAAAATTCAGCAGGTGATTCAGCAGGCCCGCAGGGCGGCACGGCAGTTGGCCACGCTCTCCGGAGCGGCGCGCAATAACGCACTGGCGGCTATTGCAGACGGGCTAGTGACCCATGTGGAGGCTATTCTTGCGGCCAACGCCGCGGATGTGGAGCAGGCCAGGCGTGACCATCTGGCGGCGGCCATGGTAACCCGACTGACTTTGACGCACGATAAAATTAAGGCGATGGCGCAGGGTGTCCGGGAGATTGCGCGGCAGGTGGACCCGGTGGGCCAGACCATTGAAGCCAGCGATCGTCCGAATGGACTGCGTATTGAAAAGCGCCGGGTTCCGCTGGGCGTGATCGCCATTATTTATGAAAGCCGCCCCAATGTTACCAGCGATGCGGCGGCCCTTTGCCTGAAAAGTGCCAATGCGTGCATTTTGCGTGGCGGCAAGGAATCCATCGGCACCAATCTGTCCATTGCCGCGGTTATTCAGCAGGCCCTGATCGCGTCGGGGCTGGACGCGGCAGCGGTGCAAGTGCTCAACACCACGGACCGGGCTGCGGTCAAGGCTTTGGTAACCGCGGAGGGAGCGGTGGACCTGGTGATACCGCGCGGTGGAGAATCGCTGATTCGGGCGGTGGTGGAACAAGCGACGGTTCCGGTGATAAAGCATTACAAAGGGGTATGCCACGTCTATCTGGACAAAGATGCCGATCCGGAGATGGCCGTGAAGGTCGCGTACAGCGCCAAGGTGGATGGCTGTGCGGTGTGCAACACGGCGGAATGCATTTTGGTGCATCAGGAAATTGCCCCTCGCGTACTGCCCCGGCTGGCCACACTCTACCGGCGGGCCGGGGTGCAGATGCGGGCGGATGCGCGAAGCCTGGGGTTGTTGCAGGATGCCAAACCGGCGGTGGAAAGCGACTGGGGCCAGGAATTTCTGGACCTTATCGTGGCGATCAAACAGGTGAATTCCATGGATGAAGCCATCAGCCATATTACGCAGTACAGTTCACAACATACTGATGCGATTATCACCAGCAATCTGGCCGCAGCCCAGAAGTTTGTGCAGCAGGTGGATTCCGCCAGCGTGATGGTGAACGCTTCCACCCGCTGGGCCGATGGGTATGAATACGGTTTAGGGGCGGAAATCGGCATCAGCACGGACAAACTGCACGCCCGCGGTCCCATGGGCGCTGCGGATTTATGCACGTATAAATTTATCGTGACGGGAAACGGGCACATCCGGGTTTAGCGGCGGCGCGAGTTGCGTGCGGCTTTTTGCACGCGTAGAGCACTTTGGTTAAACTGCCGGCGTGCGATGAGCACGTGGTGATAATGCTGGGCGAAGCGGTGGGCCTCATCGCGAATGTACTGCAACATTTTAAGAGCTTCACTGGTGCGAGCTAATCTGAGGGGGGCCTGTCGTGCCTGCACAAAGATTTCTTCCTCGCGTTTGGCCAGGCTGATCACCATGGGAGGTTTGACCTCCATGGCGGCAAAGGCCGCCTGGGCGGCGTGCAGTTGGCCCAGGCCGCCGTCAATTAATATCACGTCGGGATATAACTCGCCGCTGCGGCCGGCGTTGCGATAGCGCCGGCTTACCACTTCGGCGATACAGCGATAATCATCGATGCCGGCGACGGTTTTGATGCGAAAGCGCCGATAGCCGTTCTTAAACGGCCGACCGTCAATAAAACAGACCAGGGAACCCACGGTGGCTTCACCTTGAAAATGGGCGATGTCGATGGCTTCGATGGAGCGCACAGGTTCCGGCAAGTCCAGGATGTCCTGCAGTTGGCGCAACCCGCCCTGCAGATCGCGAAAGAACAATTCGGGCTGGAGCAGGCGGGCATATTTGCCTCGATCAGAAAGCGAGCTTAAAGCCCGGATTTGATCGCGCAGGGCGGCGGCCCTTTCAAATTCAAGTTTGCCAGAGGCCTGGTCCATTGCCGCAGTCATTTCCTTGAGTACCGCCGCGGGGCTGGTTTCGAGGAAACGGCGAAGTTGCTGAATATCTTCCAGATAGGCGGCGCGGCTGATCTTGTCGGCACACGGGGCTGAGCATTGCCTGATGGAGTACAGCAGGCACGGGCGGAAAAAAGGCTTGCGTGTATCTTCCTCCAGTATTTCCAGATGGCAGGTGCGAAATTTGAACGCCCGTTGCAGGTGGATTACCGCATCTTTCAAGGCCGCGGCACTGATAAACGGCCCCAGCAGCCTGGTGCCTGAACTTTGCGGTTCACGTGTGACATAGACGCCGGGATAATCTTCACGTGTGGTAATTTCCAAAAATGGATAGCTTTTACCATCGGAAAGGCGGGCATTAAAGCGTGGTTTGACATCCTTAATCAGGCGGCTTTCCACCAGCAACGCTTCTACTTCGGAATCGCAATCCAGAGTGTCAAAATCCACCACGTAATCCAGCAGCCGCTGTTTGGCCGGCCCCAAGTCCGTGGAAGCAAGAAAATAGCTGGCCACCCGATCACGCAGCGATCGCGACTTGCCGACGTAAATGACCACGCCGCGTGTGTCTTTCATCAGGTACACCCCTGGAGCGGCGGGCAGGTTGCGGGCCTTATCGTGCAGCCGGGGCAGCCGCTGGTCTGCGGCTTCGCCGGGGAGCGGCAGGGCTATCTCGCCGGCGGGAACTTCCTGGATGAAATCCTCCTCGTCAACGAAGGCTGGGGCCAAAATTTCCGGCTCGTGGGGAGAAACTAAATGCTTGTCGCTTCTTTCTGTCATCTCATGCTATTATAAGTAAGGTCAGGTGGTAAAGGTAATCAAGCGGTTTGTTTGGCAAGGAACAGCAAGTGGCTAAAAGATCAGGCTCAGAAAGTTGCGGCACAAGAACCGGACGTAGAGAAGACAGAATTGTGTACCAAGGTTCGCGTGTGGATATGGTATTAAGGACGGTTACCACCACATCGGGCAAGAAAATTGAACGCGAAATTGTGGTCCATCCGGGAGCCGTGATTATTCTGCCGGTACTGCGCGACGGCAACCTGGTGCTGATTCGCAATTTGCGCCACACGGTGGAAGAAGAACTTTGGGAATTACCGGCCGGCACATTGGAAAAAGGTGAAGATCCGGCCCGCTGCGCCCAGCGCGAATTGACGGAGGAAACGGGCTACCAGGCGACGGAAATAATTCCATTCGGGTGGTTTTACACCTCTCCGGGAATTCTTACGGAAAAAATGTTTGCGTTCATCGGTGCTGGATTATCCGCCGGTCCGCAGGCCCTGGAGGATAACGAAACCATTCACGTGGAAGTTGTTACGCCCGATCAAACACTGGCCATGATTCGGGAAAATAAAATTGTGGATGCCAAAACGATTGCCGTAGTGCTAAAATACCTGGTGGCGGACGCCAAAAGTCGGGAGTAGCGTCGTCGTGGAAACGGTGAGAAGATGAACCGGCTACTTTCCGCAGTGTGCAGCGGGATGACCGGGTAACGGCAGGGTGCCAGTTCGGAAGAATACGTATGAGTTGGCGCGATCGTGATTATAACCGCGACGGCGGGTCCAGCATGGGCCTTTTTGACAGCCCGTGGTCCATTCTGGGCTGGTCCCTGTCGCTGGGAACGTGGTTTGGCATTCGGGTGCGTCTGCACTTCTGGCTGATATTGGCGATTATTTTTGATATGGCCGCGGCACTGCGAACCGGCAACTGGGTAGCCAGCGTCAGCCTGGCCGGTTTGATGGTGATGGCGGTGCTGCTGCATGAAATTGGCCACCGGATTACGACCCAATGGGTGGGCGGGCGACATGACAATTTTCTACTGTGGCCGGCGGGCGGGCTGGTTCCACCATTAAGTCCGCCGCAGCCATGGCCCACGTTTGTGGCCAATGTGGGTGGCATTGCGGTGAATTTGCTCATCTGTGTGGGTGGCAGAGAACTGCTGTGGTGGAACTGGCATTGGTTGCCACCAACACCGTGGAACCCGCTGTTGGTATTCAGCGTTAATCCGTTCTGGAACCCCGCCCATGGACCGGCGTTCACGTTGCTGCTGATGATGTACCTGCTTAGCCTTTCGCTGGTGCTGATCAACCTGCTGCCATTTTACTGGTTTGACGGCGGCCCGCTGCTGCAATCTATTTTATGGCGCTGGACGGGCTTGTATCGAGCCATCGACATCACCTGCATTGTGGGTATGGTGCTCGCCGCACCGATGACGGTTTTTGCCATTTATGAGGGATCAATTCTGGCCGTGGCTTTCTGGGCGCTGCTTTTCTTTGCGGCCTGGACCAAGCGCCGGGACCTTCAGGCCCAGGGGCCGGATGGTTATGAAGCCAGCCTGACCTTAAGTGTAGGTTTACGAGATTTGCCTACACCCAAACGACGGAAACTTGCCCGGCGGTGGTTCCGATGGACCGCCATCGACGAACATCGTGAGGTGCGGGACCAGCAGCAAATTGATGCGATTTTAGCCAAAGTCCATGAACATGGGCTGCACAGTTTGACCTGGTTTGAAAAACGGGCCTTACGCCGGGCGACAGCCCGCCAGCGTCAGAGAGATAAACTGGATCGCGTAATTCGCTAAGCGGTGGGCGCTAAGCCGCCATGAATTCGGCACTTCCGCCAGGCCCGATGGCTAGCATGTTTTACCAGGGCACCTTCATCTCCGGTTATCGCGGCGGTCTGCTTGGGTGCCTACTTGTGATATTTGATATCGTCAAGATAAAAGGTAAAAGGTGCCCCATCAGCCGCCCCCGTCCAAAAGAAGCCCGTGACAACTCGCTTGAGGTTCCGTCCCCGGAGATGAAGATGGTACTCCTTCCAGTGTGTGGTCAGAGCGGCTCGCATGGAGGCCTTGCTGCTGTCATGGTAGGGCATATCCGAGCCTACCATGCCGTAACCAAAATTAATATGCACTCCCGGTTTAGCCGCCCGGGCCCAAAAGGTAAGAACTTTGGCCCCGGTGAGGTTGAACCCCCCGGATAGCTTGCCCCAGTTATTAGCGGGGTTCTGCCATGCAATGCCGCCCCACCCGTGACTGCGGTTGTAGCTTATCTTGAGACAATGCCGGCCGGTATGGGGATGGACTTTGCAATGCGGATTGTAGGATATGGCCGCATAGTTGCCCATCCAGCCTGCGGGCACATAGGCACTGTTTGGATGCGAACCGCTGTAAATAATCAGTGGCAGGTGTGCGATTGGTGCGGGTTCAGGTCGAATTGGGGCAGTAACCCACAGCGGTATATTGCCGACCGCCGCACCGTTATGACGGTTATAGACGTAACAAAATAAGCGATAGGGACCGCCATTGGCGGGCATGCGCACTGTTACTTTGGGACCATGGGCAGCCACAATGGCCTTGGGAAAGGCCCATGGCAGCGGCATGGACCTGCCACCGGTCCAACCCATTTTGGAAACATCGCGACGCAGTATCCAGTGATACGTGATAGCCCCCCCACCGGGCTGATTGGCTTGAGCGATAGCCCGCACTTTTTCGTTCGGGGCCAACCGGTTTGATCCGAGTAATTTAAGGCCATTGAGATTGGGGCACAGATGACGCGGGGAACGTCCGGACCAGAGTTTTTGCAGCACATCCACAGCCCCCAGACGTCGGCCATTGGGTAGAAAAAGACCGTACCATGTGGGCGTGGCCTCCACCTTCCAGCCCCAGGCAAACGCATAGGAACCCAGACACACGCCCCGTGCGGCCAACACGCTTTTCACGTAGGTTTTGTGATAAAAGCGAGCCTTGGCGGTACTTAGCATTTCCGGTGGCAAGCCCAGTGAATCGGCGGGGATTTCCCAGGTTCCGGGCGGTCCGAATTCCGTGATGACGTATGGCTTTGTGCCGCCGGCCTTCAGATAGCGTTTGTAGAGTGTTGGCCCACCGCCGTAGGAATTAATGCCAATGATATCCACATCCGGACAATATTTGTTGATTTTTTGGACCTTGTGCCCCCCAATTTCCGCCACCACGGTCATCACCGGATGATTGGGATCCAACCGGTGAATCATCGCGGCGATTTGTTCCACCGCCTGCCAGAGAACCTTGTGATCGTAGCTATTTTCCATTTCGTTGCCCACGCCCCACAACAGCAATGCCGGATCGTTGCGATATTCCAGCACATATTTCCTGCACTGTTCATACTGGGCGTGAACTTGGGCGGGATTATTGTAGTTGAAGCCATCCGAGGGATGCCCCAGCCACATCCCCACCGTTATAGTCAAGCCAAGCTTATTGGCTTGAGCCAGCTTGGAAGCAAGGCCACCGGCCCCCCAGGTACGCAGCGAATTGCCGCCGCAGGCCTTCAAGATGCGCATGGATTCATCACCGCCAGCCCCCTGAATGAAAAAGGGCTTACCGCCGCGCAGCAGTTGCCAGCCATGGGCAGTTTTTATCAATTTAACTGGAATGGCACGAGCTTGGGCCTGCGCATGGTACCCCAGCAGACAAAGCAGCGCCAGTCCGCAGAAAACTTTGGTCCCTAGCGTTTGTGTGGTCATTTTTAACATAATCGCTCCTTTCAGGTGGATTAATTTTGAATCGAGATATTAAAATAATGCAGATCGCCGGCGTATATCGGGCCGGCGTGGCCGTCGAAAAACACACAATTGGCGTTGCCAGTGGTCGGCGTGGCCTCTCCATGACGGTACCGTAATCCCGTGCCGCTGATGGTGCCGCCGGTGCTATCGGTATTGCAATAGCCGCTCCAGCCACCGGTGTCGATAACGGTGGTCAGTGGCGTGGTGGTGGGGTAAAAATTGCTCTCCCAATCGAACACCCACCAGCCGCCGCCATCCGAAAAGGCCTGGTTAACATCGCCGAAGGCAATTACCTGCGAGGGCCGCGGCACGTTTGCCAAGCGCGTAAGAGTGGTGAGGTTGTTGGTACCAAAGGCTACCGGATTGGTCGAATAATTCAGTCCCCAGGGGTTGGCCATCGGAATCACCACCGAGGGGCACCAAAACACCTGATGAAATCTATTTTCGATGGCACTTTCCATCACCGGGTTACTCGACAATTGGGTCAGGTAATTCAGCGGGACGTTAAATTGATCCGCCAACAAGGCATTGACCGCCCCGCCATATTGGTTATAGCCGGATGGCAGATCATCTTGATACTCTGCGGCATACTCCACCAGCATCTGGCCCTGGCTGCGCAAATTATTCAGGCACACCACAGCCAGAGCCTCTTTGTGAACAGCAGCCAGCGCCGGAAGCAGTAAGGCAATTAGTACGGCGATAATGAAAAGCACCACCAATAATTCCACGAGGGTAAATCCGCGGATTTTCATCACTGATCCTCAACCTTGATGATAAACGCCATCCAGACGCGAACTAATGAAGTCATGTCCGTGTCTTTAATCGTGGCGGAGGGCCGATCGTTGAGCCTGCGGCCAGTTGGAATCTCCATACACCAACCGGCCCCTGCGATAGTCGCAATCGGCAACGCCGTCATCACGTAGTTTTGCGCCGCTTCACCAGCAGTATCGCCAAGCCGGCAGCGGCCAGCAGCCCCAACGTAGCCGGTTCAGGCACACTGTTGCTGGCGATGGTGATCAGGGCACCGGATAGATCCCCTTCGCCGCCGCTGCCGTTAAGCGACGAAGAAACGCCATATTGGGTATTACCGGTCACGGTCCCCACGTCTACAAACGCACTACCGTCCGGGCTGCTGGCAATGGATTTGGAGATCGTACCACCGGAGCCTCCCGTAATCGTCACAGTGGGAGAAAATGGCTGGAAACTTTCGATAAACTGAAAATCGACGGAATCGCCGACGTTAAGCCCGGAAATCGTCGCTGTGATTATATCTGTGCTGCTGTTAGAAAGGTAAAAAGCATGGTTGAGCCAGGCGATGTCACTGGTTGGCGTACCGGAGGCAATTGCATTTTGGATATTGTAATTGGTTCCGTTGGAAAACACCATCGCGGCGCTGCCCAGGGTGAAAGACGCGCCGTTGTCCGAACCCAAGAACGGTGGAGGATTGGTCGCCTGAACCGGCGTAACGCCCGCGCCCCAGCCGGTGTAGACGGTGTAACCGATCGGGGCGAATTGCAGCCCATAGGTCACCGTATTCGCCCGCGCCAAGCCAGCCCCAGCCGCCGCCAGTGCTGCCATTGCCGCGCCGGCACCAATAAGAATAAAACGTTTGCTCCTCATGGGAGTCTCCTTAAAAAAGGACCACTAAAAAAACGCGGCCGACGTAGCCGTCATTTACCTCGCTATGGAACCACTAATCTTGCGTGACACCGGCGGCTGGGCCGTGGATTCATGTACCTCAAAGTGTGTGCGCAACACCCGCTGCACCCGGGCCGCGGATTTCACATTAGCGATAAGACTTTGCAAAGCCGCAAATGCGGCCATGCCGATTTCCCGCGTATCCTGACATACAGCGGTCATGCGTGGAAACGTTAGAAAGCGCAACTGCGCATCATCAAAGCCGATGATGGAAATATCCTGCGGTACACGCAGTCCGCGGCGCTGGGCTTCCACCATCGCCGCCACTGCCGCCACCGGATCGGTCAAATAGGCCGCAGTGGGCCGGTCGGGCATCACTTCAATCTGGCGGATGAATTGTTCTCCGCCGTCGCGCCGAGCTGGTACCTGCAGCACCAACCGTGAATCAACGGGCAGTTGATGGGCGGCCAGAGCATCTTTGTAGCCGTTCAGGCGGTCTAGATGATCCGAATCTTCCACGACGTTTATGGCAACGGCAATTTTCCGGTGCCCCAGATTGATCAAATGCTCCACAGCTTCGCGGCTGGACCGGCGTGAATCCGCGTAAATAAAATTCACCCGTGGATTGTCAAACCTCTCGCCCACCACTACCGCTGGAAATCCTTCGGTGGCAATCCACTCGCATACTTTTTTGGAATGGGAACTCGTCCGCAAGACCGCACCGCATACTCCTTTTCGAATAAACATCTGAGAATATGTTTCGCGCTGGTGTAAGGCCCGCTTCAGATCCAGCTCCATCAAATCAAATTCATATTGTTCCATACATTCGCTGATGCCGTGCATGAGTGCTGCGTCAAAAGGAGAACCCAGTGAAATATCATCCGCATAAGCGAAGGCGATATTGGTGATTTGTCGGCGGCCAACACTGGGCACGTAGCGATTTTCATTAATCAGAGTGATCACCTTTTCGCGAACCTCCTTAGCTACGGCGGGGTGGTTATTGATGGCCCGGGAAACGGTGGCGGGAGAGACGCCCATAAGCGTTAACTTAACGTTGACGTTATTCTGCAAAGTTGCTATGCTGCCAAGATGAAAACACAATCATTACATCGTCGAGAATTCGATCAATGGGCGGTAGTCGAGCGGTTTCTGCCGGAG
>JAJZCR010000148.1 GCA_021851715.1 Planctomycetota bacterium | reverse complement strand
GGCAGCGAAGCAAACTGCTCGCGTCGACAACACCTCGCCGCCGCCGAAGTGCACCGAGTGTGTAGGCCTGCTCCTGCCAGTTCTCCGGCAGAAACCGCTCGACTACCGCCCATTGATCGAATTCTCGGCGATGTAATGATTGTGTTTTCATCTTGGCAGCATAGCAACTTTGCAGAATAACGTCAACGTTAAGTTAACGCTTATGGGCGTCCCGCCTGCATTTAATAGCACACACCTCCACTGCCCCTGTCTTCTGTTTTCTGCCTGCTGCATCGGTATCCGCCCCAGCCCGGCCATTACTTGGCCGGGCGCACTATGCTCCCGCAGTGTCAAAGAAGTCCAAGCCATACCGCGCCACCGCCGCTGCTTTTTTTGGGGGGGGCGGACATCTTGCCCGCCAGTCCGTACCCCGCCGCCCCTGCTGGGGAAACCGATTTTGATAGGCCGCGCTGCACTGCTAGCCGCGCCCCTGTTTCGCTCCCCGCCCGCCGACTCCTCCACTGCCACTGCGCGCCCAACATGCCGTCACTTGACAACGGCCGGAATCGTGAAACATGCCTGCAACAGCAGCGCCAGGTTAATTCCCATGGCCACGATCCACAACCACTCTCGCACCAGCACCCGGCGGTGGCTCGCGTATAAAAGCGCCACCGCGCTCGCGGCCCACGCCCCCCAGCCATCCGCGATGGCGGACGGAAGAACGGCACGCACCCCCAGAAGATATCCCCAGTGGCCGGTTCTATATATCCACAGGGCGAAGAGGGGCACGAACGGCGTGACCGCCAACCCCAGGCCCGTGGCTCGGCGCAGACACCACTCGAATACGCGGCGGCACCCCGGCAGGTCGGGCTTGGCGGCACCCCACCTCACGCCGAAATCGGTGCAAAAGATGGCGCGTGCGGATGCCAACCGTCGGCGCGAATTCCGTGCGAAACTAAAGGCGAGGCTCATCGCGGACCTCCGGTGTTCTCCTATGGCAACGGCGCGTGGCTGGCGACCGAGGCGGAAATTATCCGCGCGTTTTGGGGCCACGGGGTTGACGCCCCCTTGAAATCCATCGAAACGTTCACGCCGCCCGCCGCAGCCCCGGTTCCGAAATTGTTTCGTTCAACGCTACCATAATACGCCCATTATAAAACCGCTCTGCATTGCATCAACTATTAAAATTGCTTGCTGCAACCGTTGTAGAGTCCGCTATGAAAGGTTTCCACTCCGTGCATCAGCTATCTCGCATCGCTTTCTCCTTTCACGAGCTTTCCTTGGCGCAATCCCCAATATCCTTATCGGATAACTGGAATGCCAACGCGGCCTAATCCACCGAATAGCCCGCGAAAAGGTACTCGTCCGGCTTGCCATCCTTGTAAACCGTAACGCAGACACCCGTGCCCCGGTCCAGCTCGTCAAATATGTCAAGCCGCTCAACCATCGCCCGCGTTGGCCGGGTCGTCTCAAACGCCGCCTCCAAATCATCCTCCGACAGTAGCCTTGCAATTAGGAATTCTCCGGATTCACCCACATGCACCAGATCGAGTATCGACCCTGTGCCTTCCTCCCCCGCAGCCTCGACCGCCTCCTCAATCGAGGCGTGCCCGGCACCGGGGGCGGGTGAACCGGGACCAATCGGAAATTCCAGCGAAGGCAGCACAGGGTTGTACCGGCCAGCCAAAAATTCCCGCTGCCTCAGCTTCTGCAACGCCTTCTCCGCATCCGGTTCGTACTTCACAAAATACCAATATGGCCTGGCACCCATCGGATTCTCCTTTATCTTAGACACATCCAGTACAACCAAATTATCGCCCGCGTCCCGCGGCGCAAGACTCGCGGCCAACCACTTTTCCGTAAACATTCAAGGGCCAAAACGCCATAAATCCTTTAAATTTCATAACATTACAGGACTTACCACCAAAAATGCCCCCAAAAACACGCTACGCCGCCCATCACCGCGATTGTTTCACCATTTTCGCCACTTTTGCCCGTGAACGGTTACGCTTTTCTTGGAGCGTTCGGATCCTCTCCTCTACCGGCGGTTCCACCCATTGCCCGCCAGCAGGCATGTTTCGGGCCACCAAATCCTGCATCATGCGGAGGCCTTCGTGGGGCGTAACCTTCTGGATCGCTTGGTAAAACGCGTTTCCCTCCGCCTCGCTACGGCAAAGCGACGTGGCTGTACTAGAAATCGCCAGGCCCCAGCGCGGCCAAGGGGCCGGGAAAATAGCCAGAATGAATTTGCCGTCCAAGGCGCAGAAATTCTCCTACCAGCGCAACACCCCAGCCAGCGCCACCGCCAAGAACTGTCTATGCGCCTTCGGCTTCAGGTCCGGGCACGCTACCGGCCAAGCCAGCAGCGCCACTAACGCAAACCAAAATTCCCCGCTGCCCTCCAGTGTCAACCTGCGACACAGTGCAAATTCATCGGTCAGATACCCCTGTCCGTCAGCCCCAACATCATAGTCCATCCAGACTTCACGGAGCGTGTCCTCGCACGGCACCGGCCGCGCAACATTAGCCCCCGGCAACCCACTGGAGAAAACTTCGATTCCGTCCACCTTCCCCAATGGAACCGGTGCCAAGAGCTCGCCATCCGGCACAAATGTACCGGCCCGCAGCACGCGCCGTGCATATTTTTTTGAACGTCTGCGCACCTCAGCCACATCGCCAATCATAAGCAGCGGCAACTCATTTTCGCTCAACATACAGCCAACTCCTTTGTCGCACCAATTCGCGCGGCTCGCGGCCACTTCGGACAATCGTCAAAAGGCCGGGACCATATCTGGAATCCTCCAAGGCAACGGCGAGGACGGTGCCGGTTCCCACGGGAACTCGGGAAGCCAGAGCGGAAATAGCGGTCCCCATTCTACCGGCGGCACCGGCTCCGGGGCCGGGTTGGGCGCTGGGCGGGGCCGCGCAGCGGCCCAAACGGACCGGACCATCAACCCCGCGAAATCCCGTTGCGGCCGCGGGCCGCATGTGCGCCGCAGCGCCGGGACAATTAATCTCACCGGCAGGAATGCCGGTGCCACCTTGGGGGTACTCAGCGGTGACGCGGCAGCCCCGCGCTGTTCTTCGACGCGAGGAAGGCTCCGCATTTGTTTCATTCAACGCTACCATAAGATGCCCATTATAAACCCGCTCCACGCAGCATCAACTA
>JAJZCR010000092.1 GCA_021851715.1 Planctomycetota bacterium | reverse complement strand
ATATTACCATCTAATAAACCATAATGCAAGCACGCCATGCAATGATATAACAAAAAAATACTTGCTACATTTTTGTCAAAAACTACGCTTTTACGGCATTTTTTAAAAAGCGATGGGGAAGTCAGGCCAACACTGACGAAGGCTTTGCCCGGGCGATGGAACAATATATCCTGCCGCGTTAGAACCACCCTCCCGTGTTGGGAATTACCGGCCCACGGCCTTAACGCCCCGGCACCGCAAAGACGCCCATACATCAAACCTTGCCGCGGTATGCTCCCACAGCCGCCCGCTTGCTGCACGGCTCGCCGCGTCAGCGCTGTGCCATTACAAACACGCGGCGAAATGGAAACAAGACTTTGCCATCTGGTTGGGGCGGGTACGCTGCAGTAACAGCCGCCTGATATTCGGCGAGGAGATCCTGCTGGTCCGCCGGCTGGGTTAACGCATTCAGATAAGGCCGCAGGCCGGTGCCTTTGTACCACTGCACGATCTCCTGCGGGCCAGCCAATACGTGCAGGTATTGCGTGGTCCATAAATCAAGATGGGAGGTCAGCGGGCTTAAGACATCATAATAAAATGCCGGCTCATGGACGTGCCATCGGCGGATGTTGGAGAGACGGTTTTTCCATTTTGGTGCCTGGGTGATTTCACGTATCAGCCGATGGGCCAGAGCATCCTGATCATTGGCAGGCATCTGCACCGCCAGTGCGCCGCCTGGGGCTACACGGGTTATCAAGCGCGGAAATAATTCCGCATGGTCGGGCAACCATTGCAGGGCCGCACTGGAAAATACCAGATCAAAGCGCTCTGCGGGCCGCCAGTTGCCAATATCTTCCTGTATCCAATGCCTGTGGGGGGCGGAGGCCCGGGCTGCGGCAATCATGGCGGCGGAACTGTCCAGGCCGGTCATGTGGGCATCGGGCCAGCGTTCAGAGAGCACTGCGGTGCTGTTACCGGGGCCGCATCCAAGGTCGATGACCCGTTGCGGCGATTGCAGGGGCACCCGCTGGGCCAAATCGCGGCAAGGTTGTGTGCGCTGGTCGGCGAAACGCAGGTATTGATCGGCATTCCATGCAGGCATGGTGCGTTTTTACCATGGCGAGGTACGTGGGGCAAGCAACTGACTATGCCCGGCACTGCCACACGGGCACGGCGCGGGAAGCGGCTGGGCAAAATGTCTGGCGGAGGATGCCGACACGGATGGGAAAAATCCGTCACCCAGTGGCTATCGCGGCAATGGCCGGATTGCCTCGGCAGAGTGAAACGGGCACACACCGCCCCGCGGACCACATGGTATTGAACCCTCCGGCCTTGTATCCCGCACCACGGCGGCACTTATTTTAACGCCAGAGCGCCCATAGCAGCACCTGCAGCAGCAGGTTGGCCTGCACGCCGGCGGCTACATCGTCAAGCAAAATACCCCAGCCCCAGGGCAGTTGTTCCAGTTGGCGGCATGGGGGCAATTTCAGGGTGTCGGTCAAACGAAACAGAATATAAACGCCCGCCGCCACCAGCCAGCTTTGCCACCAGGTGTGGGTGAAATTCGTGGGTATTGGCAAAAAAGCGCAGGCCACCCAAAAGCCGGTGAATTCATCGAGCACCACCTGGCCCGGATCCGGCTGATGAAAATAGGCGCAGGCCCAACGGCCCAGCAGCACCAGCGTCATTCCCGCGGCGACCGCTCCTGCCAGACATATTTCGGAACGCAGCGGATCGGGGACGTGCGTGGCCAGAAGAAGCCAGTAGACCATTGCCGGCAAAGCGGAACCCCAACTACCGGGGGCGGGGCGCAACATGCCCAAACCCCCGCCGGTCACAATCCATCTCGGCCACGTACTCTTTGGTTGCGGCAAATCCGCCACGCGCCCAGCCAGAACCTTGTTGGAATGTTGCCCCAGGTGTCGGCTCCTATTCGGTCAAGATCTTGCGTGCCCGCACCATATAGTCCACGGCCGAAAGCACGGTAGCGGCCAGTGTAACCCAGATGGCCACATCGCGGGACCACAAAATCCAGGGAATGGGCTGGTATTGTCCGCCATGCACTGCCGTGGCCAGGTTTCCCAGCGCCGTCCCCACAGCCAAGGACTGGGCGAACATTTTCACTTTGCCCGTCCATTGCGCTCTAAAGTCAATCCCCTGGGATTCGGCCAGGCCACGAATGCCGGTAACGAGAAATTCCCTGGCAATCAGCACCACCGCCATCCATGGGGCAATTCCCGTGATCGCCGCCACCGAAGAAGCGGTCCCCAGGATCGCCGCGCGCGGCCCAAGAAAGTCCGGCGAAGCCAGAAACACAAATGCCCCGCAGATCAAAATCTTATCCACAAAGGGATCCACCACCCGCCCAAACGCGCTTTCCACCTTCCAGGACCGGGCCAAATAGCCATCCAGCACATCCGTCAGCCCGGCCACCACAAAAATGGAAAAGCATCCCCACATCCAGGGGCCAAATTCGCCCCGGGCGGGTGACCGATTCAGCGCAACGAAAAATGCCGCGGTCAAAACCAACCGGCCTACAGTGATGAAGTTGGGCACGTGCCGATACATTCAAGGTACCGTTGTTATATCAATCGCGCACGACCTGTGCACGCAATATGCCACCCTCTTGCGGCTTCCGACAGTTCAGTTTCTACCGGGCTGATTCCAATATCGGTAAGCTCATGCCGCGGTCCGTATGCTTACCACCACCCCGTATCCCCAACTGCGCCGGCCGGGCGACCAAATCATAATTTTCCCAATCTTCCACCACGGCCCGCACCAATTCGCCGGGAGCCACGGCACCGCCGCGCAACAGGACGCGCGAATCAATTTCCGGAGCCTGGCCGGCGTGGCGAGCCTTGGCGAAACCCCCGCGCCGGCCGACTTCATCCACCAGCACGGAAAGTGTTTGGCCTGCCATTCGCCGATTTTTTGCAAACGCCACCTGCTGCTGCGCCTGCATGAGTTCGCTTTTGCGGCGGGCCCGGACGCCGGGGGCGATAGCATTTGTCTGATGCAGGCGCCCGGCCGGTGTGCCCGGTTCGGGTGAAAATTCAAAAACCCCCAGGCAGTCGAATTCAAAATTGCGCACAAATTGCAGCAATTCCTGGTGCTGGGCCTCGGTTTCGCCCGGAAATCCGCTGATCAAGGTGGTGCGAAGGGTGATGCCCGGAATTTGCCGGCGCAGCTTGCCCAGCAATGTTTCAATGTCCCGGCGTGTCACTTTGCGGCGCATGGCGTGCAAAATATCGTCATTAATATGCTGCAGGGGCATATCAATATATTTGACGACGCGTCCAGCGTCTGCAATGGATCCAATCATTTCATCGGTAAAACAGCTCGGGTACGCATACATCAACCGAATCCAACCGAGGTCATCAATTCGATTGAGTTCCCGGATCAAACCTGCCAGTCCCTCGCCGGCTCCGCCATACCCGATGTCCTGCCCATAACTGGTGGTATCCTGGCCGATAAGGTTGATTTCAAACGCCCCATCGGAAATTAATTCCCGGGCTTCAGCCAAAATCGCCGCCAGCGGCTTGCTGCGCATGCGACCACGGATGGAGGGAATGGTGCAAAATGTACAACCCTGGTTGCAACCTTCCGAGATGCGCAGGTAAGCGTAATGTCGCGGTGTAAGCCGCAGCCGGGCCTGATCATTGTCCGTATAGCCAGTGCGGCTCCGGTCATGTTTTGAAATAAAGGCGCTGACCGGATGAAACGCACCCATATCCGCACCCGCTCCAGCACTGCCGGCGCCGCGGACTGCGGTAACAATGTTGGCCCGGTCAAACACACCCACCAGGGCATCTATTTCCGGGATTTCGTCCAGCAGCCTGGCCCGGTGCCGCTGCACCAGGCAACCGGCCACAATAATCCGTTTTTCCCGCCCGGTTTTCCCGGCCCGCCGCTTTTGTTCCACGGCCTCGCGTATCACCTGCAAAGATTCCGTTTTGGAAGCTTCCAGAAAGCCGCATGTATTGATAACAATGGCGTCCGCCTGTTCATGATCCGGGGTAATGGCAATGCCGTCTTCGGCCAGCAAGCCCAGCATTTTTTCGCTGTCCACCAGGTTTTTTGGGCAACCCAGCGATACAAAGGCCACTGATTCAATGGGCGCTTTCGGGCTTGCCGCGGTTGATATTTTCTTTCCTGCCATGCGACCTCACGAAAATTCCAGTGGGCAATTCCAATACCTTTAAGCGCCGCGCCGGCGGACCGGTGCCGGGAAACGCCCACGCTACACGTACAAACCTGTTCACGAGCGGCGTTTCACCTGTAGCCCTTGAGTATAGCAGACTTGCGGCGGGAAAACTATTTTCCTCCCACGGCGACGGGCGCTGCGCGAGTCGGGAGACGGAAGCACGACGATTTTTACCGCCGAGGTCACAAAGGTGCCCGGCGCGGCTGCGCCATAGCCATCGGGAGAGTCGGGTGAAGGGAGTAAACCGGCGTGCTGCGCGGGGGTAGAGCGGTCGCGGCGGCGAGGGGCGACGGGCAAGGAGGCCAAGAGGGCCAAGTTAGCGGGTCAAGGGGGCCAAGTGGTATCATTTTCATAAGTCATTTCTTTATTGCAACTTAGGTTCAAGGGGGCCAAGATGGCCAAGATGGCCAGTGGGAAGGGCCTGGCGGCTCACTGGTCCTGAAGTTGAGAGATGTGGAAGAGGGTTGGCTGGCCGGTCAACGACCAGAGCCAAAGCGGGTCGCCGACGATGTTGGCGTTCGCCACGGCTGGAGGGACCCAGCCGGCTACGGGTCGCGAAGACGGGAATCGGGGGACACCAACGGGAAGAACCGTCCCGGCGCGGCCGGGATAAACTCCTGGCGCGGATGACCGCAGATGGACGGGGGGATTGAACCGTCCCGGCGCGGCCGGGATAAACTCCGGACACGAAGGGACACAAAGGGTACCGGGGATTCACCGTCCCGGCGCGGCCGGGATAAACTTCGGACGCAAAGGTACGCCCAGGGCGGGCGCTGCGGTGCGGCGAGGGAGATATGACGTGTCACGGTGGCTGCAAGAAACACTTTTCTTTTGACAGTGCCGATGATGTGGTAACATACACGGATGAAAATGAAGTGCTTTTTCAACACGACGGGCACAACGGACACAACGACTGGCGGAATGGTGTGCAGTGACAGCGGTGGATGGCCTACCTGCGGCCTACAGGTTGTCGGCTGGGCTTTTTGATCAATTTCAACGTGCGGATGTTGCGTGATGGTATCAAACGCGTGGTCATCTGAGAGGGTTCAACACGACGGACACGACGGTGCGGACCGCCGCTTGGCCGGGGACGGCCTTGACCGGTGCCGGGATGAACCGCCCATGGTGCGTCGTGGTCGTTGTGCCCGTCGTGTTTCGGTCGGCAGCGGCACTACGCTGATCTTCACGGGGCCAGGCAGTGATGGCATCTGGTTTACCGATGATGATGTGCAATCCGGCTACGGCGCTAATGAAATAATTTATTGCGGCTACCGTTACAATCCGGAAACGCAGCTTTATTATGTGCGCAATCGCACGTACAACCCGATTCTTGGAAGGTGGATTCAGCGCGATCCGATCGGTTATTCTGGCGGGGTGAATTTGTATGAGTATGTGGGGGGCAAAACGCCAATTTCAATCGACCCGCTTGGCCAAGATTGCCTGGTATCATTCGCCTGTCATTTGGTCAACAGCAGCACGCACGACCACGGCTGTGTCCGAGAATGCCATTATCAATGTATCGAAAATCACAGAGCAAACGTTCCCGGGACTGGGTCCATAATTGCATGCTGGAACCTTCCACCTGGCAAAATTGTTACGGCCGACGACCGTACATTCTGGAATTTAGCCTGCTTTTTAACCCTCGGCCTATGTGGCCGACCAGGCAAATGTCCGCGATCCTCAACCACGCAGAAGATGTATTACGCTCCGGCCGGCGGAAGTTGGGGAAACTGCTCGCGCATGGCGTGCCGCGCGGATTGTGCGCGTACCCGGTCTCTTCAAGAGGCACTGTGTAACGGCGCTACCGGACATGCTGCCGTGCTTGCTTGCAAGGCGGCCGCCACCACTGAGTACTTATTTTGTGTAAGTATCTGCAACGCCTTTTGTAAGCACATTTGAGGGAACTGGATAATGCTTTTCCGGATTCTTATGCCAGTTTCCCTCATTCTTAGCTACACCTGCCTTCAGGCCGGCCTCGGCCAGGCCACCCACCGGCGCTCAACGACGGAAGTGGGGAAACGGCCAGATGGTCCAATCTCAAAATTTTATCAGGACTCGCTGGGATTGAGATTTCGGTATGTCCGCGGCGGCTGGGCGACGATGGGCGTCCCCCAAAACAGAATTTCTCCGCCAAATGCTACGATTACCGAAAGACGGCGGCACCTGCATTTGCGGAGTTTTTACATTTGCACCAAATTAATTACCAATCGTGAGTTCCTTACCTTCGTTCTGCGGACTGGATATCACCCGGTTGGCGGGAAAATCCCAAAAGCTCTTGCCAAATTTTATAGTCCAAAATTTTCCACGTTATGCAAGCACCCCGAACACGTTCTCCACAAGGTGTTTCTCCGCCAACTTTATGATCCGCGTTACCGCCGGTGGAACCGCGTGAATGATCCTGTGGTCTTCGTGAGCCCTGCAGACGCCCAAGCATTTTGCCACTGGCTCAGCGTACGGGATAAAAGGCAATATCATCTGCCGACCGCAGATGAGTTGGAATATGCAAGCCAATTGGGGGGCGATTCATCGTCGCGACCACAAAATCGCCGCAATGGTTGGTTTCTCAGCAATTCTGATGGATACCCTCATCCCGTAGGGCTTTTGCGGCCGGACCGTTTGGGAATCTATGACCTGAGAGGAGACGTGTTTGAGATGACGGGTACTCGCGCTCGCGCGAGCGTGCTTTCCAAAATGAGCCATTTAATAGTCACCACGCATTCAAACAGGCCAACGGCTCCAGGCCCATTAACCTGGGCCATTGGTGGTTGTTTTTGCGCACCGGCGTCAGCCTCGCGGCGTTACCTTCGCTACGTGCTGGTGTCTCCGAACCTGCGATTGGATTGGCTTGGCTTTCGCATTGTGGCGGCAGTGCGTGCCAAGAGAGCGGTGAACCGGCAAAGATGACTTATTGCGACCTCCGGCCAGGGCCAGATCGCCGGGAGCATTTTGACCAGCTACCAGTTTGATGCGAATTCCAACCTGGTGGCAATGGTGGATGATCGCGGCGGCACGACCACCTACACCTTTGACACGCTGGACCGGCAGGTCAGCACGAGCTACCACGACGGCAGCAGAAAAGTTTTTGCTTTTGACAGTGCCGATGATGTGGTAACATACACGGATGAAAATGAAGTGTTTTTTCAACACGACGGGCACAACGGACACAACGACTGGCGGGGTAGAGTAGGTGCCAAGGGCATTTGAGCCGGTTTCGGCGGGCGTCGAGGCGCTCGGTAGCAAGGCGCTGGATGCGGCGTTTGCCGTTCACAGGGAGCTGGCCCGGGGCTTTCAACACCGCGAACACAACGGGCACAACGAGACGGAATGGTGTGCAGTGACAGCGGTGGATGGCCTACCTGTGGTGGTTCCCACGTTGGAGGGGGTGCAGCGCCGGTAGTTTCGGCTTGCCTGATTTGAAAGGATCGAGCGATGGTTGACGCGAAGCGGCCAAGGCTGGCCGTCCGATTTCTCAAGGTCGCAGGGTTCGTGGCAGGGGAGGTCGGAATAGCGGGCGTGGCCATTTTCGGCGCGATGGCCTACGCCATGACGGTGCTGCGCAGGCCAGCTTCGGGGTGGGCGGCCCTCTGGAATCTGGTCACATCGGGCCGTGATCGCCTCGCACTTTTGGGGATGTTCGTGGCTTGGTGCCTTGTCGCTTGTGCGGTGGCCGTTGCCTTTTTTACGCGCTGGCTGCCGGGCGGGGCCAAGGGCGTTTTTACCGAGGCAATTGGCGGCCAACGGCGGCGGCCCGATCTCGCTGATCGCCTGTGGCTCTACTTCCGCATCCTATTGTTTGCCGGCTTGGCCGTGCTGCTGGTGAGGACGGTCTATCTTGACTGGCGGCGGTAAGCGTGGCGGACGGCAACGGCGGGGTCACGGTTTGGGGCTATGACAGCCACGATCGCAAAATCAGCGAAACTTATCAGGACAATTCAAAGCGGACTTACGCTTTTGACAACGCCGATGATGTGGTAACATACACGGATGAAAATGAAGTGCTTTTTCAACACGACGGGCACAACGGACACAACGACTGGCGGGGTAGGGTAGGTGCCAAGGGCATCCCCACTTGCCGACCCTCAGGCCGCATCGCCTGTTACGGCATTCTCCGCACGATTGGAACTTCATATCCATCTGGCCAATGGGCGTTGTGTTCACGCGCATGTGCCCGCCGAGGCACACGGGCTGCGGTCAGTCTTTGCGGCCGTGGAGGGTTTAGGATGATATCACTGCCAAGCCTTCGGGATATTGCAATGGGGGGGCGGACACTACAGCAGAAACACTCTTCTGGCCAGAAATACCTTTGTATGATACACTTCTGATCGTGAAAACATTGGTCTTCCATAGTGGCGGTCTTGACTCAACGCTCTGTCTAGTGATGGCTTTACATGCGGGGCTTGAGATCGTCAGTCTAGGAATTGATTATGGCCAACGCCATCGTATCGAGCTTGAATACGCGGTGGCGCAGTGCCATAAATATAACGTAAAACGGCACGTAATTCGCATCGAATGGGATAAGCCCGTTCGCAATATTCCGACCGGGAGGTCTCTTGAGACAATTCGCAGCGGTGTTTCCCCAGCTTTTCTACCGGGTCGTAATGCGGTATTTTTAGTTCTCGCGTGTGCCGAAGCTGTGGGTATCGGTGCGGATCAAGTATGGATCGGCGTTAATGCTATTGATTTTTCGGGGTATCCAGACTGCAGGCCAGAATTTGTTGCCAAGTTCCAGTTAATGATAGACATGGCCATTCCCAGTGGCATCAAAGTTATGACTCCACTATTACAAATGTCCAAACCTCAAATTACAGTAAAAGCGCACCAATTTGGTTTGCAGCCGGGAGACACTTGGAGCTGCTACCAACCCCGCTTCGTGATGGAAGGAATACGCCCGTGTGGCGTATGTGATGCATGTATCCTGCATAAGCATGCTTGGAAGGAAGCACTTCATAAATCGGGAAATGGTTAGACTATGGCTACTGTCGGTTTAATCTCATGTGCAAGCAGTAAACGAGCTGAAAAAAGCATGGCTGCCGATCTCAACAATTCGTCCTTGTTCAAAAAGGCTCGAGCGTTTATCGAAAGCCATTGCGAAAAGTGGTATATTTTATCGGCGAAATATGGCCTTGTTGAACCACAGCGATTTATTGAACCGTATGATGAAACGTTAAACGTTAAATCACAGATAGAGCGACGGCGATGGGCTCAGAAAGTTTGGAAGGAACTTCGGTTAAAGCTATCCGTCGGTGATCATGTTATCATCCTTGCAGGCGAACGATATCGCGAGTATCTCGTGCCTGAACTGACTCGATATGGATGCTCCGTGGAAATACCCCTCAAGAGTTTAGGTATCGGCCGGCAATTACAGTGGTTATCACATCAGACACTACGTCCGACACGACAGAACGATCTTGATCGCCTCTACCGTGCCTTAGATCGTCTAGAAGAGGCAGCCGACGGCAAGCGAACAATGGCCAATTGTACGGGTAAGCAGAGTTGGCCGCGTAGTGGATTATATCTTTTCTTCGAACCTCATGAATATCGCGCGAACATGAGAAGACTACGCATCGTCCGCGTCGGCACGCATGCGGTTAGTCGTGGCTCCAAAACAACTCTATGGAACCGCCTTCGGGCACATCGTGGTGGTAGTGACGGTTCCGGGAATCATCGTGGTTCTATTTTTCGTCTTCATGTTGGGGCTGCGCTTTCCGCGCAGAATTGCAGCCTAGCTGTGCCCTCCTGGGGCATTGGGCAATCCGCCAGCAACGAAATACGACTACAAGAAGATCGATTGGAACATGCAGTTTCTAATTATATTGGCGCAATGCAAATCCTTTGGCTTGCAATTAATGATGATTCTGGCCCCGCAAGCGACCGCGCCTATCTCGAACGAAATCTCATCGGACTTCTTGTTGGCAAATCCGGGCCGATTGATCGACCGTCTAAGGAATGGTTGGGAGAGCACAGCCCTAATGCACGAATTAGGCAGTCCGGATTGTGGAATCTCAACTTTTTGGATTTTGACTATTCTCCTGAATTTCTTGATATACTAGATCAATACATTTCTATCACAATAGGCCATAGGCCGACTTTTTCTCATTCAATCGCACCCCATGATTGGTATTTCAAGACGAAGAACAATCCTCTACGCAGACAACTCCCACATTTCGAGGAATAGGTATGCCGAAACTAGAACTTATAGATCACCATGCGGCTGTCCTGTTATACCCCGCAATTTGCGTTTCATCCGCAGCACAATACAGCGCCTGGCCGGAGGCGGCGGTTATAGCCGTATTGTTGTTCGTCGCCTTCGCGGAGATGTTCATCCCGATCTGGCTCGGTGCCGAGTTGGTGTCGGCTCGGCGACGGAGGCGCGCCCGAAAAATGCGGCCCGTGCGTCCCCAAGCGAAAGGAACTTCCTGATGCGCGTGGCCGTGACGGGGGCATATGGATACTCGGGGCAGTATATTGCGCGGCGGCTGCTCGACTTCGGCCACGACGTAATAACCCTTACGAGCTCTTCGGGGCGCGATTCTCCCTTGCGCGCGATGGTGCCGGCTTTTCCATTGCGTTTCGCCGCGCCGGCCGAGATGGCAAAGTCCCTCGGGGGCACGGACGTTCTCATCAACACCTATTGGGTACGCTTCAACAGCCGGCGATTTACCTTTTTCCAAGCCATCGAGAACAGTCGGAAACTCTTCGCCGCCGCCAAAGCTGCGGGCGTGGCGCGCATCGTGCATGTGAGCATTACCAATCCAGACGAAAAATCCGACCTTGAGTATTTCCGCGGGAAGGCCCTCGTGGAGGATGCTTTGGTCGAGAGCGGTCTCGCTCATAGCATCCTTCGGCCGGCAGTGATCTTCGGCCGCGAAGATATCTTGATCAACAATATTGCGTGGCTACTCCGACGTCTGCCTGTTTTCGGCGTCTTCGGCGACGGTGGTTACCGCTTGCAGCCGATTTACGTTGACGACTTGGCGGAACTTGCCGTCCGGGCGGTGGGCGGCACGGCGAACGAGACCATCAACGCCATTGGCCCCGAAACCTTCAGCTATCGTGAAATGGTGGAGGCAATCGGAAATACTATCGGTCACCCCAGGCGGGTTGTTTCCGTTCCCCCGAGCCTGGGTTACGCATTCGGTTGCGTCATGGGCGCGTTGGTGCGCGATGTGGTTATCACGCGCCAGGAAATTCAGGGGCTTATGGAGGAGAGGCTTTACGTGAACACGCCTCCTGTCGGCTGCACCAAGCTGACTGACTGGGCGAAGGCCAATCGAGATTGGCTGGGCAACCGTTATGCCAGCGAGATGGCTCGCCGGGTGGACCACTCGCGCAGCTACGAAGCGCTGCGTAGCGGATGATGCCCTTTGTGCGCCGCCAGCGATGTGGTAAGGTTGCATCAATCCTGCCCATACCGCTCGCCGAATGCTATTTCTTAACAGCGCGCTCTCTGCGGAACTACAATGCCCTGGCTGGAAGGAATCGCGTGCGTCATACTCGGTAACGGACGACCATCAACAGAAGCGCCCAGACATTTCCCGTCGCTTTCACCGCTGAAAATCGTAGAGGCGCGGCAGATTTAAAATAGCGGTGAGTTCATCCAGGGCGGCGCGGGATTCCCGGATCAACTCCGGATCGGCCAGATCGTCCAATACTCGTTGTTCGCCTCTCCCCAATTGTTACTCATTGTATGTGGACGAATTGGCTACAAGCCGAGACCATGGCCGTACATGGCTAAGGATACTCCAGAATGTATTAACGTTGCCCTCGGCCGCACGGTCCGAGAGAAGCGGCATGCCCTTGGCATTTCGCAGGAAGAACTTGCGGCCCGTTCCGATCTCCACCGGACCTACATTGCGGATGTGGAACGTGGCAACCGCAATCCTTCCATTGAAAGTATCCAGGCGATAGCCACCGGATTGGGCATCCAAATAAGTGAACTGTTCCGCCAAATTGAAACTCGGCATAGTCGCAGAGGGCATTGACAATGAACGAGCCGGTCGCTGAACACAAGGAAATCCTCCGCGCCGCTTCAAAAGCGCTTGCCGAGTTTGCGGGGCGCACGCTGGGTGTACTGGAAGTAAGCCGACCGACCGATGTGGATTATGCCGTCCATCTTTCCAAGGTGGTGTCGAAGTTGTCTCCAATCATTGGCAATATGATTGAGTACGATACGGTTTTGTTATTGAATGAGAGGACAAAACGTTCTGATGGAAAATGGGTGCGCCAAGACCCAGGCTTTCCAGACACCATTTTTCAAGGCACTGTAAAGCCCGTCCCTGGATTCGAAATCAAGACGTGGTTCCCTTTGGCCACCGAGATCACTGCCCGGTTCAAAGAGTCCGTCGCGCATTTCCAGCAAGAACAAACAAATGTGGCGGTCCTTGCGTGGGTGCCGGAATTCCTGATATTCGGACGGCCAAAAATCCTCGACGTGTGGATTGACACAGCCGGCAGTGTGGCCCGAGCCAGGGATGACCACTACCACAATCCGCCGGATTATCTGGTGTTTGAACCGGAGGACACGTCAAAGCGTACCCGTAACCTGCGGCAGACCAACACCAGCGGATATAAGTTTCAAGGTACTGCCGCCGAATTCAGCAACGCAAGGAAAATCGTGGATGGTTGGGGCCCCAGCGGACGGAAATTCTCACACCAACCGGCCTATCAAACGAAGCTCAGAAAATTGATCGGCCGGTTCAGATATCGCCTGGACACGAACTTTGCTAAAATGGATCGAATTGGTCATACCACACTGGAACAGTTCAAACGGAAAATTCTCAGCTCATCGATCAATCATCACACCGTCAACAGATGGGCGCAGGTTCTGAATTCTCCCGATTCGCGGGACAACCGGATGCTTTTGCGGGGCTTGATTGAGGCGAACACGAATGGTAATGAATCCGATTGCCAGGGTCCTTAGCAGGCTGCGGATACGTTTCCCCTGCAACCGGATAATCGCATAATGGCCAACGCGTAGAAAGCGGGGCTGACCTCGGCAGCTTCACATCGCCGACCAAGCCGCAGGCAGGCTACCGCGGAAGTGCATAGGCCGCCGAAGGGCTCCCAGACCAAGTCCCCTGGGTCAGTACAAAGCCTCACCGTCATCTCCACAAGCCGAAGCGGCTTTTGGTTTGCATGAAGTGCCCTCGACCCTTCCTTGATCCTCTCACTATCCCGTACTGCCGGGTGGCGCCAGACATTTGTCACACCATGCTCAAGTCGGAATTTGGCGCGCATGTTCTCCCATTCCGTCCCGGTTAGCGGCCGCTTATCGCCGATGGAAAAGTACGGCCGCCCTTCCGGCCTCCCGAATTTATTAGCGTAGTCGGAAAGCCTCGCGAACATCTCCGCAGGTGGAAAATACCAGAGATGGCATTGGGTAAAATATTTTCTTGTGGCGGCATTGGTTACTCCGCATACCTCGTTGGTTTTATAAAGAGGAAGGCCGGACCGAATCCATTCGTGCCGAAGCCATTCTTTCATTGACATCCTCTTACCATGCACAACGAATGTTGCTTTACGCGTATAGTGAACACAAAGTTCGGTAATCGGCGGAACGCGACGCAAAGTGCCTGTATTAACATTTCCGGCAATGTGCGCTGTACCCTTATCCCACACGCTGGCGCCGCGATATTCCCACCCATATTTAGCTAAGACCGGGTGAACATTGGCCCAACCAATTTCAGTATTCCAGAACCAAAGCGTGGTCAAAAGGGTGGCCTTTCGGCTCCACGCCGCAATGTGCGGCTCATACCAGTCCGCCAACCCATCCGGCCTCGGGGGATCACCGGGATATCCGTTCACGCCATAAGGGCCGTCCGAGATAATCGCGACCGGACTTTCCCATTCGTCGTAAAAACCGGACACATCGCCACGAGAAATTCGCACGCCGCTGCGCACGTATCCCTTCGGATGCTGGTGGACCAGTTGCCGGTCTGAATCGGCGTTTATGGCAAGTTCATCCGCTGAGCATTCCTCCTTTCCCCATGAGGGCGGTTCAAGCGCTTGAAAAAGCCCCGGATGCGGATTGTTACCCATCATCTTCATCGAAATTAGTCTAGCATGCTCGCCACGCATTTACCACCTTCCCGCCGAGGAATGTTGCGTCTCAATAGAAATGTCACGGGTTAACGTCTCAATAGAACTGTCACCCCCTGGGGTGCGAAGCCAAGCCCGCGTA
>JAJZCR010000091.1 GCA_021851715.1 Planctomycetota bacterium | reverse complement strand
TGCGGCATATTGCCTGATCCGAAATTAATTTATTGTAGATGGTCAGGTTTGGCGAGAGAATGAAGAAATGCCGGATGCCTTCCGCCCGGTAGAGGTAGGCGATGAAGGCTCCCATGAGCCGGGTCTTGCCCACGCCCGTTGCCAAAGCGAAACAGAGTGATGGAAAATCCCGCTCGAAGTCCCTGACTGCGGGGAATTCAGTTTTCACTGCCTGCAAAGCCGCGGCTACATCCGCATCCTTTTCCAGCGGCAGAATGTCGCAGATGCGAGCAAGTATTTCCAGGGACTCCCGCTGCGGTGGCCGCAGGCTCAGGCGGTTGGCGATGGTGTTAACGGTTGGATTCATTTGGCTTCCATAATAATATCGGCCTTTTCCACCACGGTGCGTGCCAGTTCCACGCACCTGCGGCATATTGCCTGATCCGGCGGGCTGTGCGGTACGACGGAGGGCGTTGGGTATTTGGAATCCACATAGATAGAGTCCAGAAGTTCACAATCCTCTCTGCTAAGCCCCACATCGACTTTAATATCAAAGAGATCTCTTTGGAGGGTGCCGATGTGGTGGGACTTTTTTTCCACAAGCCGATGATAGGCCCGGATGGCCTTCAGTGATTTTTCAACGCATTGCTGGGCGTTCTGGAGGCAAGCGTTCAGATGTCCTGCCTGCTGGCACAACTCTGCCACGGCGAGGTTTTCCCGGGCGTACTGCATCCAGAAGTTTGGATCAATGCTCATAAACCACTTCTCCCTTGTTGATTTCATCGAGAAATGCCCCATGGGCGCCGGTGGGGCGAACTGGAATGACATCCAGCGGTATCTGATCCGCCACCGGCCGCAGGAGCTTGCGGTATCTCATAGCCAGCGGCAGGTACTTTTCGTCGCTGTCCTGAAATACAGCCACGTCCAGATCTTGCGGATCGTCGCTGGTGAGAAAGGAGCCGAAGATCATCACCTTGCGGATTTCCCGCTGGCCTGCCAGGCACGCCGCCAGTTCCCGTTTGATTTTCCATTTTTCATTTTCAGTCATTTTCATTGCATTATCCTTTTTGGGGGTTGATCGGTCATTCCGCGGCCTCCGCTGCGTCGAAAAGGTTGGGTTCACGCACGGTGGTGCGGCGCTGGGCTTTCGTGCGCGACTGGACCGCAGGCGTCTCGCCTGCTTGTGCCGACAGGATGTCGGCGGTCCGAGTGTCGGGGGTGCGGGCATTGCGTGTTGGAGGAGGCAATAGATTGTCGGGAATTTCATTGTTCATGCCCCGGCCTCCTTTGACTCAAACAGCGATGGTTCGCGGGCTGCGCTCTCCCTGCGGCGCTGGGCTTTCGTGCGCGGCTGGACCGCAGGCGTCGGGCCTGTTTGTGCCGACAGGATGTCGGCGGTCCGAGTGTCGGCGGTCCGGGCGCTGCTCCACCGCCAATCCGCCGGCGTTTGGCATATACCGGCCGCTACGGGGTTGGCCTCAATATAAGTTTTGGTCCGTGCCATGTCGTGTGCATCCTCCATGGCACGGTCAAAATATTCCTTCTGCCAGAATTGGCCTTGGCGGCCCAGTACCTGGTTTGCCTGCTTGGCTGTATAAGACTTCCACGAGTGCGTGATCGACGCCAGGGTTGCCGGCGCGGTGGGTGTGATTAATGTATGCACATGATTCGGCATAATCACCCATGCATGGAGATGGTACCGTTCGCCATTGAAATACAGCAAGGCTTGGGCGACAACCATCGCTACTTCGGGTTGGCGCAAGTAGCATTGCCCCATTCCCTGATCAAGTGCCGCTTCGATGCGATTCCGGCGCTCCACGTTGGCGGCGGCTTCGGGATAGTTACAGAGTTCCGCCTCCCACATGTCCAACAGGTGCTGCGGCAAGCTGTCGTGAAGACGAAAAACCAGGTGCTGCGAACGATCGCCTGGATCCCAGTGCGGCAGGTAACCGCGCGAGTGCCACCCGCGCCTGGCCAGCCCATTGGCAGGCTGCGACTGGACCGCAGGCGTCCCGCCTGCCTGTGCCGACAGGATGTCGGCGGTCCGAGTAATTTGGGCCGCAGGCGTCGGGCCTGTTTGGGCCGACAGGATGTCGGCGGTCCGAACGTCGGGGGTGCGGGCATTGCGTGTTGGAGGAGGCAATAGATTGTCGGGAATTTCATTGTTCATGCCCCGGCCTCCTTTGACTCAAACAGCGATGGTTCGCGGGCTGCGCTCTCCCTGCGGCGCTGGGCTTTCGTGCGCGGCTGGACCGCAGGCGTCCCGCCTGCACCTTGGGCAGGCAGGATGCCTGCGGTCCGAGCGGCGGCGGGCCGGAGGTCGGCGGTCCGGGGTGGCGGTTCCTCTTCGGGTGATTTGGTCGGCAGATTCTGTATTTCAAGGCTGTAATCATCGTGGCCCCATTCGCATTTCGCCAATACGGCCTTGGGGATTTTTTTCACGGTCAGGTTTGGGAACCCATCGAGGCTTTTGGCGCGGAACGCGCCACACATGACCAGCAGCGAGCGACTATCTCCCACCTCATCGGAGAGGTTCTGCAACTGGTCGCGGGTGAGTGTTTGTGTGGTTACATAGATGAAGTCGGCCTCGGTAGAATGGCCGTGCTGCCAATAGACCGTATCACTGGGGGCGTAGATAAAACCTTCCAGTTTGCACATGGCCTCGGCGAGCATGGCGGCATTGAATTCCCTGCTGATAACCCAGTTATCAAATTTATCTTTTTTCAGCAGCGACGGCGCGAGCCGGTAATAGCGGAAGCCGCCGCCGCCTTTCCAGTTGGCGGCTTCGGTGATGCCGCCGGGGTCTTGGCCGTCGATCACTTTTTTCAGGCGTGGGATGATGTGGGTGTGGCAATGTTCGCCGAGTTCCACCATGATCCATCGACGACCCATTTTGTGGGCGACCGCGCCGGTGGTGCCGGAACCGGCGAAGGAGTCGAGAACCCAGTCGCCGGGATTGGAGGCGAGCGTTAAAACGCGCTCAATTAACCGTTCGGGCTTTGGAGTACTGAATATTTCGTCGCCGTTGAAGGTTGCAGTCTCGCGTTTGGCATCCTGGTTGTCACCAACATCGCTACGGAACCAGATTGTTTTCGCGACGTTCCTGTCTTGCACGTCGGAAAGGAACTTTTTAAGCGCCGGAACGTTGTTCCCGCTTTCACCAAACCATATCCGGTTCTCGGCTATTAACTCTGCGAAGCGCTTTTGAGATGCTCCCCAGCAACGCCCACGTGTAGGGAGCAGCTTCCTCCCCGATGGCGTGGTGATCTCGTAAATGTTTGCAGATTCCCCGGTTCGGGCAAACTGGGCTCCCCGCTGGCCGCCCGTGAGGCTGATAGTAAAATCCTGTGGCTTCCATTGTCCACGCGGGTCGTTATCTGGGTTCTTGTAACGATTGTCCATTTCCTCGGTGCGCGGCAGTGCGAAGGGACGCCAAACCGATTTTTCCTTTGCGAAGACGGTAACGTAGTCGTGGCTGTCCGAGAGCCAGATGGCATTTGGCTGTGGTGAATACTTCTTCTCCCAGACCACGTTACAAACGAAATTCGCTCGGCCAAAAATCTCGTCCATCATCGCCCGCAGGTAGGCTTGTTCGTTGTCGTCAATGCTGATCCAAATCGAACCATCATCCATCAGCAACTTTCGGAGCAATTCCAGCCGATCCCGCATCAGCGATAACCAGAGTGAATGCTCGATACCGTCATCGTAATGGGTAAAGGCCGAGCCGGTGTTGTATGGCGGATCAATGTAAATACATTTGATCTTGCCCGTGAATTCCTGCTCGAGCGCCTTGAGCGCCAAAAGGTTATCGCCGAAAATCAGGCGGTTGTCGAAGATGTCATTTTCGCCGACCCGGTGCGCCGCATGGTAAGACTTGCCCAGGTCCTCAATCAGTACGCGCGGCTCCAGCTTCGGCCGGTTTTCCTTGCCGATCCAGGTGAGTTCGAGCTTAGGTTTATGATTGGCCATGGTCGAAATTGTACGGCAAAAGGGCCTCGCTGCAACGCGGGGTTCCGTCCGCGGACCCGGGGGTTACGCAGTCCGGCGTTCAAGCACGAACTTGGCATGCTCGTTTCTTAACATCTGATAGGGGCCGATACACTTGATTTTCAGGCCGATGCAGACGGTTGGGATTTTTACACGCTTCACACCATCGCCGGCGATTTCGTGCGTCACCACCACATGCCCATGGGCCAGCGCAAAAGCTATCAGATAATAATCCGCATCCTGCAGGAAGGCGCTGATGGCGGCGGGCCGGTAATCCCGACGGCGCACCCATTGGGCAACCGTCGATAACGCGTGGATCGTCGCATCATCAGGAGGCAGGAAGAATCCTTCATGGCGCTGGCCGGCCCATACGGCCAGATCATCGTTGCCGGCGAGCAGTTCGTCCCCGACTTTTTCAATACTATAGAGTTTTTCGGCCTGATTTGTTTCCATCAGCCAATCCCAGAAGGCCGGGCAAAAGTCCATTCCATAATGGAGATTCTTGGCTTGAATGAAGATGTTGGCGTCCAGAAGATAGGCCATCAGCCGACAACCTCCAGCCGTTCACCCAGCGCACGAAACGTCTGTTCTTTTTTGATCCCCAGCATCTGAAAAGCATCGCGGTAGAGCGTCTGGCCTTCCAGCGTGCTTGTTACCACCGCACGCGCGAATCGCCGGCTAAGCCGCGCCGCCTGGGTTAAATAGAAGTTGCCGCCGCCGGATCGCCTCAAACCCACTAAACGCGCAACTTCAGTTTCGTAGGCGGTCTGAAATTGTTGGCGATTGATACGCCCGGCATCCATGAGACGTCTAAGGATGACCAGCGTACTGACCTTAAATACACGGGCCAGGGCATTTACCTTCGAGAGGACTTGTCCATCGCCGACCAGTTGCTTTCTCAATTCGACAAGCGGCACCAGCAGTTCCGCGGCAACGCTGTTGCACCACGCCTCAACGGATTGCATCGCGGAGACCGCCAAGCCGGCGTTGGACACCGCCGATTCTCCCAGCCACAGGTGGGCTAGTTCATGTGCGAGTGTGAACATCTGGGCGGCTTTGGTGTCTGCCCCGTTGATGAACACCAGGGGCGCAAGCTTGTCCGCCAGCGCAAAGCCTCTAAATTCCTGTGGGTCAAGCTTACGCGTATTGTTGCTTCCCACGACGCCGCTGACCATCACCAGAACGCCAACGGCTTCGGCCTTTTCTACGAATAATCGCAATGCATCGCTCCAGGTTGGGCACGCCTTGCGATCGGCGACAGCAAAGCCTAAGATACTTCCGATTCTGGCGGCGGCTTTTTCAGGCGGTGCCCGTAAGGATGTCGATCCAATGAAATCCCGCGGTTCTTCTCCTGTTTCTTCGGCATATTCCTGATACCAAGCCTGCCGCCGTTGGCAGAGATAAATGGTATCCAGCAAATCCGGGGTGGGTGTTTGCACGCCGCGCCCTTCAAATGTCCGTAAATCCGCAATGGGCAGGTGTTCTTCCGGAGGTTCCTTGAGAAACAAGAACCCCACCGGCACGCGCGATGCGCGGGCAAAATCCTCGATCTGCTTCAGCGATGGCGATGCCCTTCCCGCCAGCCAATCGGCCAACTTGGGAAACTTTTGCTGAAGTGCCGCGGAATCGCCGGAGCGAATCAAGGCCCATTGCAGCACGTTGGATTTTATATCCACCCTGGCCACGACATTGCCTCTTTCAACGGTTCGGGTTTAATCATTCTGCGCGATCCATGCTCCTTGGGCCCTGTTGCGACATTTCAACCATTTCTCGAAATCGCCGATTCGATACGGCTTCGAGTTCGTATCTGTGTTTGGCCATAAGCAAAATTGTACAGCAAAAGGGTGAATTGGCCAGCGGCAGTCATCCAATACGCCCCCCACTTGGCAATTTGAGCCGCCTGAAATTGTTTGAGCGTGGATTACCGGGGGCGCCGACAGGATGCCGGCTACCCCGATGTTCCAGCGACCGCATTATCCCCCCATGGATTCACCCCGCCTGCCATCGCATCAAAAATTACGCCGAAAAGCCGCTGGGGACTGCCTGTACTCCGCCGGAGGTTTACGTCCTACGGGCAGATTTTATTAGCAACCCCAACCATTTTTTCGAGTTTTTCTCCGAGTTGCTCCGCGAGCCGACCGGAAAGGACCTCAATCCAAGCGTCTTCGCCCCAGTCCCGGTAGGGGTCCTCGCAATACACCCACACGGGCCAATTAGGTGATTCTTTGGCTGCGCAGCCTAACCCTTTGTCAAATTCTCGCTTGAGTTGATCGCGGACAGGGCACCCCTGTGCCTCTGGTGTCATTTTCACGAACCCATAGACGAAATCCCTGTAGGAATTCGCATCGAACGAGAAGGCGATCTCCAGACCGTGCTTCTCGAGCCCTGGCGTTAAGAACCGTATATGGCTAAATTTGCTCTCGCTAAGCTCACCATGGCATTTGAGATGTCTCTCCTCCGCGAGCTCCCGCAGCCGTGAGTTAAGCCCCGCGAGCAGTTTCTTATGTACTGCCTGACGCTGATCGCAGATCGCAAAAAACGCGTCCAGAGATTCCTTCGTTCTGATGATTTCGGCCAATAATTCGTCATTCATTTGGCTGGCTCCTTGGTTGGTCAATTTTTCAATTAGGTGGATGTACTGTGATATGGTCTCGCGCACGCTTGGAAGGCACGCGGCCTCCTTGCGGCAATCTTTCAGCCACTTGAGGATGTCGCCGCTGTAGGAAATGCATTGGCACGCGTTTTTTTCCAGATCGGATTCGGTCATATTGCTCGGACGCGTTCCCCACAATGTGAGGTAGAATAGATGGTTTGGGCGAGTGTTGAGGTAGCGGGCTATCTGCCCCTCGCCGTCTCTATGATAGATCTTGTTCTCAATTAGGATCGTTACTCCCTTCCCGTCACGCAAGCTGATGTCAACGCGCCCGCCGGACTCTGCGTCGACTGGTCCGATGCCGCGCTCCAGCCACAACTGCGCCGAATCCGCGCAAAAGTCGGCGATATGGAGGTGCTTGAGGAAACATCGCAGGAACGTTGGTCCTTGGCCATGGCATCCCTTGGGATTCAACAGTTCACCCAGGAACGGCGAGTGTGTTCTCACCTCATAATGCCCGATGTGCAAGATGTCGAAGATATTGAACCGTTCGCCGGTCGCCCTCGCCAACGATTCAACGTGGCGTTGGTGAGTTTCAGTGAATCTCAACAATTCCAGGGCGTGTCGGCTTATCGTGGTGGTTCTGTCCATTTAAGCAGCTAACTTTCTTTCCACGAAATGCAGTGTGACCAAATGCACGCCGGGAAAAACGCGCATCCCCACGATTACGTAGCGTTATCATATCTATGCATCCAATTGGTTTCAAGCGGCGGAGCCGAAGCGTTGGACTTCGCCAACCAGGTGGAATCCAGTATTCAACAGGGCAAGAGCGATTTCACAGGCGTTCGGATCGGTTTTCTGGGGCTGTTCGATCCCGTAGATAGTATTAACGCCCTGCGGAATGATGCCGGCAACTTGAACATCAAAGTACCAAACGGTATCGCCCACGTGGCGGATGCCGTGGCCTTGAGTGAGAACCGGTATCTCTTCAACTGGATCAACCTGATCGGATCGCCGAACACCACGGTCGTCGGATTCATGGGAGCCCACTCGGATATTGGCGGGGGCTACGGCAATGACCCGCTATCCAACACGACGCTGCATTGGATGATGTCGCAGGCAGCGGCGGCCGGGCTGGTATTCACAACTATGTATCCGGGGCTCTTCAACGGCTACGCCACAGCCCAGGTCCACGACAGCTATGCGACTCACGCCAAGCTCCACCAAAACACAAACACCTGCTGTATTGCATGACTTTTCTGTAATTGCTTTTCCATATCCGCAATGAGTTTATCACGGTTGGCGTCGATGGCGTCTTGCGATTTAAGAAAGTCCTGTCGCTTTTTCTTGCGGGCGTCCTCCAGCTCACAAATCGCCTTCTGTGCGTCGAGTTTTTCCTGCAATGACCGCGCCAGCGCCGCCGCTCGGCGGCGTTCGCCGATCTGCCGGTCCAGTTCCTTTATTTCACGCTCCAATCCCAACTTCAGGTCATCGGCCCAGCGATCCAGTTTTAATGACTCTTCATCAAACGCCCGCGTGTTGCGATCTTCAACCTGCTTGATAAGTCGCTGAATTCCAGAATCCCTGCCATTGGTCGGCGGCGGTGTGCTTCGGCGGTATCCGCGACCGTGGCTAGCAACTGGACCGCGGGCACCTGGCCTGCATCGTCTGCCGACAGGATGTCGGCGGTCCGGGGGCCAGCGGCACGGTTTGCCGACGGGTTGTCATCAAAAATCAGCCGGTTATCAAAAATATCATTTTCGCTGACTCGGTGCGCGGCATGGTATGACCGGGCCGGGTCTTCAATGAGCACCCGCGGCTCCAGCTTCGGCCGGTTCTCCTTGCCGATCCAGGTGAGATACAGCTTATTCCTGTGGTTAGGCATCGGCTCCCCCATCACCGTCTAATCCCTTGGCAGCTGGGCCGTCGAGCTCCAACTTGGGTGTTGATTCCTTGAGGCGTTTTTCCACCTGCTTGATGTGTTCCGCCGGGGGCAGATTCTCCGGCATGGTGCCGCCGATGCGTTTGATCGCTTCCCGCACTTCCTTGCCGACCTGCGTATGCGTGTCGATGGCCTGCCGCTGCCCATTGACGCCATGGCTTTTTAATTTCTCACGGGCTTGGGTCATGCGGAACTGGTTGGCGGCAAGCTCGGTGGTGTCCATGCGGTCCATCAGGTTTTCGCCGCCGGGGATGCGCTTGCGCGTCTTGATTTGCTCGCTGCCCAGCCCGCCGTACAACCCCTTGTAGCCGGCATCATGGAAAACGCCGAACATCCGGCTCTGGACGCCGGCATCCTGGGCCGCCCCGGAAAGGGCCTTAAACTCCGCCTTGGTCTGCTGGCGCAGTTCAAGGCGTTCCTGGTCGCGGCGGAAAGCATCAGTCAGTTCCTGACGGCGGGTCTGGATGGCAAAATACTTCTGGGCGAGGGCGATCTCCGGTTTGCGGGGGTCGCCATTCTGGGCGATCAGGTAACAGGCGAAGCGGGAGAGGTGAAAATCAGGAACTTCCTGCACAGCGCCTTTGCCGCCGGCGATCGCTTTGCGCGCGCGCGCAAAGTGATGCTCCGGGTCATTCCCGGACTTCTGGCACGAGGTGACGGCCTTGGCGATCGCCTTCTCGAAATTCCGCCAATGGTTGTAACCCAGCATGGGTTGCAGGTCCCGGGCGCTCCAGTATTCAGCCCCATGTGGATTCGCGAGCCTGAGTTCCTCGAAGCCCTTGGCGGCGGATGGAGAACAAGCAGGCGTGGGTAGATTCTCTGTCATTGCGTAATCCTCCAGCGATTGTTTCTCACTGCGGAATCCTTGGCGGTCGATGAAGTTTTTATTTTCAACAAAAGCAGCAACTCATGCAACCCTGCATCGGATTATGAACAGCGACCCGGACGGCCCCGATATGCTTCAACTGCTTCTCGATCTTACCGCCGATCCAGGTGAGCTCGAGCTTAGGTTTATGATTGGCCATGGTCGAAATTGTACGGCAAAAGGGTGAATTGGCCAGCGGCAGTCGCCTTTCATGAGTTTTCGCACGCGGCCAGAGATTCCGGCCGCGCGGGAAAGATGCCTGGTTCTTGATATTATTGCACAGATAATTAGAATTTACGCTAGACTATCGGAGGGTAGTAGCTGGTGGCGGATGGTGCCGACGGCGGCGGACCGCAAAAACCGCGTGGGCGGTAAGGCCTTGTTGTCCCTGATGGTTGAAACTTGGTGGTATTTTAATCAAGGAGAATTGAATGACGAAGACTCGAGCGACGGGCGTTGCGGTAGCAGTGTTAATTCTCCTGGCGCTGCTGGGGATAGGTGGGGTTCGGCCGGCGCCGGGCGCGGTCAATCAATGGCATTTGGGTGCGCCCGTGGTGTCGGAAGCACAGTGTTTGCAGGCAGGCATTCAGGAACGCTGGCAGATTCCGCTGGGCTTTTCCCGCCGCCATCCGGATGCGGTTGCCGCAGTCTGGCCGGAGGGAAAGGCTGTGTATGTGGCCACGCAACGCGGCTTCTTAATCAGCATCAATGCCCGCGCCGGAACAATCAACTGGGATGCCAAACCGGCGCAGTTGTCGCAGGTCATGTCGCGTCCAATGCACTATGCCAAGGGGCAAATTATGATTTTGGCCAATGGCTACGCGAAGATACTCAACGTGGCCGACGGCCGGGTTCTCAAGGCCATGAATTTGCGCAAGGCTCCGGGTGGGAGGCCGATCCTGTTTAATGGGCGATTGTTGCTTGGAGCATCTTACGGTGGATTTTACGGTCTCTCTTCGAGCTTTCCCGATACGATACGCTGGGCGCAGTATTCCCGAAATGATTCATTTGTTTCTGATCCTGTGCTCGCCAAAAATGGTTCGGTGACGTTTGCCGGTACCCGTGGTGACGTGTGGAATAAAGACGCCACCGATGGCACCGGCACCTGGAAACGAATCCTAGGAGCCAGCGTTACCGCTCCGCTGTCCACCAATAACAAACTGGTGTTTGTACCTTGCCACAACGATAATCTTTACGCCTTCAACGTCGCCAATGGGCGCTGCCCCTGGATTTTGCATCTGCCCGGGCAACTGAATTCCCAGGCCGTGCCGGTGGGCAAGCTGGTTTTAATCATCAGCAGCAGCACTGGACTATACGGTATTTCTGTGGCCACGGGGCTCAAGGTGTGGGGTCCGGTGGCGCACGTTCAAAAACTCGCCGCCATTGCCGGAGGTCGTCTCTTCGTGGTGGATCACCACAACAACCTGCGCATTTTGCGGATTGCCACGGGGCGCGAATTGGCCCATGTCCGAATTCCCCATGCCGCGTTTTACGCCGACAATGCCGCCGGGTCTGTGGTGTATCTGGTAACCACGCATGGCCAGTTGGTTTCGGTGGCCATGCGGCAGTCGGAATAACTGGCGCGTCATTGTTGGGGAAATTGTGCATGGATGTGGTACGGGTGCGCCGGGCACTGATCTCCGTTTCCGACAAAAGCGGAATGGTTGATCTATCCAGGGCGCTGCAGAGTGAATTTTCCGTTGAAATTATTTCCACCGGTGGTACCTCGACCCTGCTGAAACAGGCGGGTGTGGTTGTGGAAGATGTTGCCGCTGTTACCGGCTTTCCGGAAATGATGGACGGCCGTTTGAAAACCCTGCATCCCGTGGTTCATGGAGGCCTTTTAGGTATCCGGGCCAATCCTGAGCATCAGGCGGCTATGCACCAGCATGGTATAGCACCGATTGACCTGCTGATTGTAAATTTATATCCGTTTGAAAAAGTAACCTCTCAGGTCGATTGCCCGGTGGAACGGGCCATTGAAAATATTGATATCGGTGGTCCCGCGATGATCCGTTCCGCCGCCAAAAATCATGCCGATGTCGCAGTGATTACAGACGCCAGCCAATATGCCGACCTGCTGGCCGAACTGCGCCGGCATGGAGGGTCCACCAGCCCGGAATTTCGGCGCAAGCTTGCCCACCAGGCGTTTTTACGCACCAGCATCTACGATGCGATGATTTACAACTATCTGTCGACGCGGCCTGAGGTTGCATCATCATCAACTGCCCATGCGGCTGAATTCCCCGATACTCTCATCCCGGTCTTACAGAAAAAACAATCCCTGCGTTACGGCGAGAATCCCCATCAGTCGGCGGCCTTTTACGCCCAGGGGCGCGGTGATACCGGCTTGGCGGCGCTGCGCCAACTGCATGGAAAAGAATTATCCTATATTAATCTTCTGGATGCCGATGCTGCCGCGACGCTGGTGGCCGAATTTCATCAGCCTGCGGCCTCGGTGATCAAACATGCCAATCCATGTGGTTGCGCCGTCGGAAAAACCCTGGTCGAGGCGTTTAACCACGCTTACGCCGGCGATCCAGTGGCCGCGTTCGGTGGTATTGTGGCTCTCAATGACACGGTGGATGTCGTTACTGCGCAAAACATTGCCGGTGGCAAGCGGTTTCTGGAAGTGCTGATAGCACCGGCATACGCTCCGCAGGCACTGGAGATACTGCGGCAGCGTTGGGCTGATTGTCGCATTTTAGAGTTGCCGGGGCTGAAGCCGGGACTGGTTCCAGACGGCCTTGCGTTCCGCAGTCTGTGGGGAGCGATGCTGGTGCAGCGGATGGATGTGGGTGGCTTTGATCGTGCCGCCTGCCGCGTGATGTCGCGCCAGATACCTACTGAATCGCAATGGAGCGACCTGGAATGTGCCGATCTGGTGGGCAAGCATGTCAAAAGTAATGCCATTACGCTGGTGCGTGGTGGGCAACTTTTAGCTGCCGGGGCCGGGCAAATGAGCCGGGTCACCAGTTGCCGTCTTGCCGTGGATTTAGCCCTGCGTCATGGTCATGGAGAGAAGCTCAAAGGTGCCGCGGCGGCCTCGGATGCGTTTTTCCCGTTTGCCGATGGTCCGCAGATTCTTATAGAAGCCGGCATCAAGTGCCTGGTTGAACCCGGCGGTTCCAAGCGTGATCAGGAAACCATTGACCTTTGCGACCAGCACGGTGTAGCTTTGGTGTTTACCGGCCGGCGGCACTTCTTACATTGAACGTGCAACTCCGCCGCGGTGTTCCCCGCCGTGCCGCATCACGGTCGTCCATCCCACGCTCCAAGACTTACGGCATTGCTGTATGGTCACATTTTTACTTGACAGTTCCTGGTCAATTGCTAACATCAATACTGCTGGTGTTGTGGCGAATGGCTGGGAAGGCAGCGGAGAGGACGAATCGCGTTAACAATCCTGTTGACAGGCTTGTGGTCTAACGTGATTCAAATCGTGGTGAAGGAGGCGCTGGTGGACAAAGAGCCTCTCCTATGTCCGGCGTGTGCGTCGCCGCTGGATTTTAAAATCCGCAAGATCGGACCGTGGCGATTTTATACGCCACGGCAGCGCGTGTGCGTGCAATGCGGTTTTCGCTCAGATGCGTGCAGTGCTGTGAAAATGGGCCACGCCTTTGGCGCTCGGTTTGATCAGTTGCATGCCCAATTATCGGCCACTTTAAACTATGTTCCACAGTTGCCATATCAGGAAGCGGTGCGGGTGTTAAATCCGTCGCATTTTGATGATGACATTCATCAACTGGACCGGTATCGGGATTTGCTGCACTACTGTGCACATCTTTATAAGCCGGTATTACGCGACCTGGCATTGGTGATTCCGGGAACGCAATTGGATATCGCCCCGATCAAACATCAGGATAAAATCAAAGCCTTGGCGTTATATGGCCATAGCGGTTCGCATCCGGATACGGAATCCTGGACGCTGCTGGTTGCGCGTGTGACGCCCAGAGGGTTCTTTACCTACCTATGGACCGGTGAAGCCAGGGGGCTCGATCAGGTGCTTAGAAATCACAAAACCCGGCTACCTGAGGATGCCCTGTGCATTCATCGCCCGGAAGCTCCCGGCCCCCCTGCCACCTGATTCCAACAAGCCCCCTCGATTTCAGGTGAGCTATTCCATACCAAATTTAAGCAATATTTTTATAACCGACGTTAGCATGTTGAACGTGTGGCGGCTGCATTTTTTATCCATCTGCCATCTGGTGGTAAAATATGGCAGCGAGTCAACTCCGAGGCTCACATGGGATAGAGAGGCCGAAATTTTCATCAACGACATGCGCATAAATACAGCCAGTCGAGGCATCCGTTGATGAGGTGGATGGGGGAGCCCCAACTAACTCGGCACCAGAATATGATGCGTCTTCGCCGCAATATTTTGTTATTGCCAAATATATTTTACTCGCGTACCATCTAAGGGTTGTTGTTCGGCAGGGAAGATCATTGCGGCGGAGCAGTAAAGGAGTTTTAAGCGATGTTTTCAACCTATATGTCGCGATATGTTGCATTACGGCTACGTGCTGGTTTCGCGATGGTCTTAACGCTGGCCGTGGTATGGTCGGCATCCGCATCGGGTGCCCGGGGCCATGTCACCGTCCGCAGCAAGGCGGTCATTGCCGCGATCAAGCGGGGAGCGGAGTTTCTGTTGTCCCAGCAAAATTCGCGACGCATGTGGGAGACCGGTGCTTACGGTGGCAAGCGGATGTTTAAACGTGACCGCCAGGGACGTCTCATTCTTAAGAAAGGAAAGCCGCAGCTTGCCAACATGTTCAACGATTACGGCGGTGAGACTGCGTTGGTTACGGAGGCGCTGCTGGATGTAGGTCAAAGCCTGCACATGCCGGAACTCAATATTTATTCACCCAAGATGCGTGCGGCCATCAATTTTCTGGTAAGAGTTAAGCCTCGTGGCACCTATATGGCCTCCTTTCAGGCCAATGCCATGGCCTTGTTGCCGTCCAAGGCCCGCTATCGCCGGGTACTGGATGAAGACGCGTGGTATCTGCTCAAGACGATCCATTCCGATGGTGCCTATCACTACAACATGCTTCCACCGTGGTCGGCCCGCCCCGCCTATATGCCGGGAAATTGGGACAACTCCAACACGCAATACGGGGTGCTGGGCATGTGGGCCTGCGCCCATGCGGGGCTGGAAATTCCGGCATGGTACTGGCGCCTGGCCCGCATGCACTGGGTGAACACTCAATTTCTGGACGGCGGTTGGTCTTATCACAGCAGCGGCAGGCATCCCGACCACACGAAACAGGGTGCCATCATCGGGCCCACCAATACCATGACGCCTGCGGGGGTGGCCAGTCTGTTTATTTGTGATGAGTATATCCTGCAACGCCCAACGCTGGAGCCCACCGTAGACCGATCCATTTTGATGGGGCTGGCATGGCTGAATAAAAATTTTAGCGCCACGAATACCAACCTCTATGGCTTGTATGGCGACGAACGTGTGGCCCTGGCCTGCGGCATCCAAACTCTGGGTGGTCATAATTGGTATAGCGCGGTGGCCGCCCATCTGGTGCAAAATGGCGGTGCCGCAGGTAGCTGGAACTTCGATGGTAACACCATCGGTACGGCCTATGCGCTATTGATACTGGACCGCGGTCTGAATCCTGTGGTGATCAACAAGCTGCAATACACGAAGAGTTTTTTTGGTGATTGGAACGCCCGCCAGCGGGACGTGGCGAATTTTACCTCGTGGCTGACGCGCACCTATGAAACACCGCTGA
>JAJZCR010000090.1 GCA_021851715.1 Planctomycetota bacterium | reverse complement strand
GGGCGGAATGTGGGCCGTGTGGAACCAGCCCCGAAAGACCTTTGGCAAAACCGTCCAGCCACGTGCGGTGGGTTGGGCAGGGGCCAGCCGTTCCTCCCAAATTACAGAAGAGGCCAGCTAGCCCGGATTATTCACGGGTGTGGCCCGAATGGGCGCTGACGTGCGGCGTTTTGCGTAGGTAATACGCTATGCCCAAGGGCCTATCCTCTTTTAATTATTGTTCCATAAAACGTGTACCAATTGGAAGGCTAAAACAGCGAAAACTAGAAAAAACATGTGTTCTTTTAATGAATCGGTGCCAAAGACGACAATTAGGAAAATGGCGCAGAACGTAAGAGTGCCGCTGAGCACTTTTACCAGAGTGTTTCGCACAGGTACCCCCTCAGGTTTTTCATGTTTGTGTAATACATCAACAAAAATAGATTCGCAGCTTGATGGACTTGAGAGTGTCAATATGCCCGTGCACCCAATGCACCAGGACCAAAAGCGATCCCTGGGCCGCCTTAGCCGCGGAATTCTTCCCGAGACAGCAGGAAATGGAACCGTCACCGGTCGTTGAAGAGAGGCAAAGATCGCCAGTCGTTACAGAACTGGGCATAAATCCCGACCGTAGCAGAGTTGGATAAATTAGATGTGCGTGGCAGAATGGGAGAAATTACCGCTCGTGAACGAGTTATATCTAAAGGCAGACGTGGAAGAGTGGGCACTCCGCCGACCAGCAACCCTATATTCCGCAGGGCGTCGATCAGCCGGCTGGTCTTGCGTGCATGTGGTGTCATCACCACTGAAATCTGTTCAACAAACGTTTGTCGCGGGCATACAGAGGACGCGCAGCGGAATCGCCGTCCGCAAATCGTCGGCGAAGGACAAGGTGGCTCCACCCGCCTTTTCGGGGTGATTTTCGATGCCGTGGTAGGCGGGGGTGAATTTTGGGGGGATCATGCAATCGCTGGAATAACGTGTTGCCCGTACCAAAGAGGAAATTATTTTTCGCGGCCGACTTTCCACGGCCGACTCTTGCGTGGCCGGGCGGGTAAAGTTAGAGTTATCTGCGTTCAGGGGCATTGTGGCATCGGCCGGCCGAATGGCCGTGAACGGTTACCATAATTTTTTGGCTCAATCCATACGCCCCCCTATTTCGCATAGCCATTGACAAGCCCATGGCAAAAAATTATATTATTGAATAATTGGATGTTTTACCGCCATTAGGTTTCGAGAATATTCTGGCAATGGCGTGCCATCCATGGCGATGTATGGTTTGAGCAGAAAATTGAAAAGGAAAATCATTTTTTTCGTCTTGACATCACCGAAGGCATGCCTTATACTGCAAATTAATGCAATCATTGGATAATTGCGTAAGGAAATAATATGGCACCAGATACGCTCAAACGCCTTAGCCTCTCCCAGCAAATCATCCCCATTTTGCGCAATGAAATTCGCACCCAGTTTAAACCCGGGGATCGCCTGTGCACCATTGCCGAATTCGCCCGCCGTTTTGAGGTCAGCTTTCACAGCGTGCGCGAGAGCCTAAGCGTGCTGGAACAGGAAGGTCTTATTGAACGCCATGCCGGCCGCGGCACGTTTGTACGCGATGGATTGGCGGGCCGGCACGTGGCCGTGTGGGTGGAGCTGGATTTGACCGATCCGTGTACACCTTATTATTACCGGCGGGTTACGCAGAGATGTGTGGAATTGCTGCGGGCGGCGGGCTATGCCACCTGCCTATATACCGGCCACGCCTCGCAAACCGAGCCGCGCCCGCCGGAAATAACCAGCACCGAATTTTCCAATGCCCTCGGCCGGCATGATTTGGCCGGGGTTATTGCCTTTGCCGCGCCAGAGCACCGCTTTCCGCAATGGCTTGGCCAGTTGCGCTCGGATGGGGTGCCGGTAGTGTCCGGTGGCGGCATACTGGAGAAAGAGGTGGATGCCGTGGTCGCCCCCGATCCATTTCAGATGGTTCGGGCGGGCGTGGAGCATTTGCTCGCCCACAGCCGCCGACGCATTGCCATAATGTCGTGGCGTTCGCGTTGGGAACCGCCGGGCCGCAGGGCGGAGGAATCCGTTGATGATTTTCGCCGGGCCATGGCCGATGCGGCTTTGCCGATCAATCCACGCTGGATTCGTGATGATTTGCCGCCCGCAGCCCCCGGTGCCGGCTGGGAGGAATTCCGGGAGATATGGATGGCCGGGGGCGACCACGGCGAAAAGCCCAATGGTCTGCTGATTTGCGATGACAATTTATTTCTGGGTGCGGCCATGGCCGTATTGCAGTTGGGCCTGCGCGTGCCGGAAGATCTGCTGGTGGTCAGCCATTACAATAAAGGATCGGGCGTTAAAAGTCCGTTTCCGGTGGCGCGACTGGTATTTGACCCGGACGAATTGGCCCGGGTTCGCGTGGAAACGCTGCTGAAATTAATGCGCAAAGAGCCGTTGGAAAGCCGGGAGATTCGGCTCCGGCACGTATTGGAACAGGCCGGGGCCGGGGAGGAACCGGTCGTGGCTGTTGCGACAGACCAGCCGGCGGTGGCGGCGGCGGCGGAATAAATGGCGGGTGCGGATGGCACCGCACCGGACACTGGCTGCTGGGTTGCTGGTGTCGAATTTCAAGGATGTTGATTCAGGACCTGATTTTTCCCTTCTTTTTAGAAGCCGATTTTTGGCTTCGGGACGGGAAAAAGGTTACATAAAGGAGTTCAGAGATGAACGCAGTAAATTCCGGTAACGGCGGCGCGGGGATGTCGCCTCCCAATTCAACGGCACGGATGGTTGGCAAAATGGGCCTGGGCGCTGCGGCGCTGGGCATGGCCGCTTTGGGGATGGGGATTTGGGGCCCAGCCCCGGCCGCCCACGCGGATATCACCGGCACCACGCCCTTCGGCAGCAACATCGGCAATATTTCCGTTTCCAGCAGCAGTGGCTACCTTGGTCAAGACACCAACGGAACCATGACCTTCAACGCCCAAGGAATAAGCGGACTTTCGGCCACAAACTTGCCTCCAGAGGTTTCCAGCGGTTGGTATGCCCCCACCATTCCCACCACCACTTCCACGTTGCGGCTGACCTACCAGGCCTTTGGCGACGATTCCAGCGCATGGTTCAACGCCCCGCAGAATGTCGCAGCTCCGTGGACCACCAGCTTTACCTGGAACAACATCAACTTGAGCAATGGCCCAGCCGGCGGCTTCGGGTTTTTCTTCGCTTTGCAAAATACCACCAAGGGGCTAAGCTACGTTGGCGGCGAAGGTCCCAACATGGGCCTTACTACCAATGCAGTTATGAGTTCCACACAGGGTGGTGTGCTTTCCACCGCCGACATTCCCACCAACACCATTGGCATCGGCATCAACAACACGTCGGGAACCTACCGAAACGATAACAACGGCCTGATCTCCACAAACGGCATGCTACAGGTGGTTTACGGAAGCACCATTTTGAATGTGCCGGTGACGGGCGGCGTGGACTTTTTGGGCACGGAAGCCGCTGGCGGCTCAAGCGCCGTACCCGCTGCGCCTGTGAACTTCACACTCTCGTACAACGGTGCGAATTCAATCCTGTTGACGGCCATACAGGGCGGTAATACCTTTTCCGACACCATTGCCCTACCCGGAACCCTTGCCGGCATCGTTGGCGGCAACACCGCCTACGTCGGCTTCACCGCCACCACGGGTGATCAGATGTTCGGCCCAACGCAGGGTCTGGCGATCACCAACTTTTCATACGTGCCGGAGCCTGGGGTATTGGGCCTATTGTCGGCGGGCGGATTGGGCCTGCTGGTGGCCAAGCGCCGAAAAATGGCGTGAGGGGTTGGGGGTGAAAGCGGGCCTGGCGGCGGATGGCACGAGCTCCGCCGGCCACGGATAACCACGGGATGGCCGGGGACATAAATTCCGGCCTTCCCAGCTTGGCCCGGGTGTACGTAGCAGTTGGAATAGACGGCTTCGGAGAAATTTCGGCCGGAAAAAGGAGGCCCGTCATGGATGGTGCTAAATTCGCACGGCAGACCAGTGCTCTGTTCCAGCCACAATTGCGTGGAAAATGCAGGCGGGACGCCTGCTGCGCTCCCAGCCGGACAGCCGGCACCCTGCCTGTCCGGCTGTCGTCTCCCGTCTCGTCTTCTGCAGTGAAAATAACTGCAGGGGACGCGGGGGAACGCGGAGGTTTTAAATTTAGTCGACTGTCGGCATCTCCCGTCGTCGTCGAATCTGTGCAATCTGTGGATAACCCTCGTCGTCGTGTCTTCGTGCCTTCGTGGTTACAATCGCGCCGTGCCGCATTCACTCTGGTGGAATTATTGGTGGTGATCTTGATCATCTCCATTCTCATCGCCTTGTTGCTGCCGGCGCTGGCGGCGGCCCGCCAAAGTGCGTTAGGGGTGCTTTGCGAAAGCAACCTGCGGCAATTCGGCGTTGTGTTTTTTGTCTATGAGAATGACAATCAGGGGGCCATGGTGGTACCGGATTGGTACTACCAGGGCTGGCTGGGGCCGCTGTATCAGATTGAACCAGGTGGCGGAGCAGGAAGCTGGCCGGAGGGGGCACCGGGCAGTTGGAACACTTATCCTCATAGTTATGCGGCCGAATATGGCCTGCCCGGCATCTGGACCTGTCCGGCGGTCACGCCATCGGTTGGGTTTGCCAATCCTCCACCAACAACGACGGGCTATCTGAACATTTTTGAAGGTAACGGCTATTGCTACGGGATGAATGGCTTTTTGGGGGATCCTATTTGGGGTGGCGGGCCCCATGGGGATTGGGCCAATATGAAGTTTATTGCCGATCCAGCGGATAGTGGTTACCTTTTTGATGTGGATCCGGTAAGTCCCACCGGTTCTGTAAATTTGTCCTTTGCGGTGGTTGCCAATTCCGGAGCCCTGCAGCCGGGGTTCATGGAGCCGTCGTTTCGGCACAACGGCAACACCAATGTGCTGTTTATGGATGGGCATGTGGAAGCGATGAACCCGGGCCAGGCGGATATTGGAGCCAGCGGAACGACGCTGCTGGATAAAAAGCCATGGATGTCGCCGCCGGCAACATATTGGCTCGGCGTGCCGGGCGGATGAATTGCTCTGGGGAGGGGGATGCCGGACGCGGTGATTATCAGTATCAAGACAAGCAGCGGGGTTAGTCATGCAATTTTTGCGGCGAGGTGTGTTTTTTGCCATGTTGGCTGCGGTTGTGCTGCGTGGGATGGATGTTGATGCCCGTGCCGCCACGGCGTGGCAATATTCGGTACCACAAATTCGCCTGCCGTTGATGCAGGCTCCGCCGATTAAGGGGCCGGTAAAGCCGGACCAATGGATGGGTGCCGATGAAATGACGGGGTTTGGCGCGGGTGCCGCGCTGGCACCATGGGCGGCCCACTTCTGGGTTGGCGGCAGCGCCAAAGATTTGTTGGTGGCGGTGGTCACGCAGACGCCGCCGGGGGGCAAGCTGCTAAGCCGGGTGAACCCGATGCCGGCGGGGATGAACGCCCACATCATTACCGTCGATGACGATGTGGAAATTCTGGTGGCTCCGCTAACCAAAGCGGGAAGGAGCCGCGGCACGGTCTATCAATTAATTGTCAATGCCAAGGGGGCGATATGGCAAAATGCGTTTCGCAGTCGCGGGGCGGGAGCCAAGGCGTGGCACGGCCATTGGAAAATTGCGACCAAGGTGGTCGGCAATCGCTGGAATTTGCAGGTGGCGATTCCGTGGCGTGACTTTGGAATTAAAAATATCGCGGGACGATCCATCGGCGTTCGGGTGGTGCGCGACTGGATGCAGCGCGGCGGGCATTTGCCGTGGCAAACCCAGTGGGCACCACTCGGCGGTACGTATACCAGCGCAGCCACCATGCCGGTGGTAATGTTTGATTCCGCCGCGCCGGTGGTGCAGGTGCGGCAACTGCAAAATAAGCCGGGTGGCCCGGCCCATATCAAACTTGCAATTTATAATCCAGGCACCCGGCCGCTGCGGGTGCGAGCCATGGTGCAGGTGGTTCCGAAGGAAGATCAGCCAATGCGCCAGGTGCAAAGCATGATCTTGGCCGCGCATCAAACCAAAATCATGGACGTGCAGCCGGTGGCCACCGCTCATGAACTCTTGTACACGCGGATTGTAGTCCGTTCCGCACGTGGTCAAAAGATTTATTACCAGCGGACTTTTGCCTGGAAAATAAACCGCCCCCGGCAGCTCTGGACGCTCAATCAAGGCGCTGCCCGGCGCATTGATACCGCGTTTATGTATTACCCGTCCCGCAATGCCATGCAGGTGAAGGTGAACCTGGGCGACCTGGCACAGCGGGCCAGGGTAACCGCGGTACAACTAAGCGTGGTGGACGGCAAAACCGGGCACGTGAGGGCCAGCACTCTCATGCCGCCATTGCATAAATTTATCACCCGACTGCGGCTGTGGAAAATTCCACCGCTGCATGGGAAGCAATATCTGGTGGTGCGATTGGCGGGCGTACATGTGCGGCCGCGGAAATTGCCATTTGTGCGCGATCCTTTTAAGTGGCAACATAATCAACTGGGTCGGGGAAACCTTATTGTTCCGCCGTTCAAACCGATTACGGTGCATGGCCAAACGGTGGCGGTGGTGCTGCGGCAGTGCCGGATGAATGGGCTGGGGTTGTGGGGCCAGGTGAAGGCTCTGGGGAAAAACCTGCTCTCCGGACCGATGCGGATTGTGGTTCGGGCGGGCGGCAAACGGTTTGTGGGGCATGGGCGCATGCATTTTACCAAGGCGAACGCCAGGCGGGTGATTGCCGTGGCCCATTGGACGGCCGGCCCGTTGCGCGGCGAAACCCGCAGCGTATGGGATTACGACGGCATGATGAAAACGACGCTGACGCTGAACCCCACCAAGGCCACGCTGGATTCTGTGGCCTTGGTGATTCCGATGCTGAATCGGGAAATACCGCTGATGACGGCTTGTACGGATGGCCTGCGGTTTAATTACGCCGGTAAGATGCCAACGGGCCTGGGAGAAATTTGGAACGGCTTTCAGGCGGCGCGGAACAGCATTATTGGATCATTTGTGCCCTATATCTGGATGGGCGGCCCGGCACGGGGCTTGGCGGTGTTTGGGGATAATGACGCGGGTTGGGTGGACTATCAGGCCAAGACGCCGTGTCAGGAACTGGTGCGCAAAGCGGATGGCCGCCTGGAACTGCGCCTGAATTTGGTGGCCAAGCCGGCCCGGCTCAGGACGGCCCATCATATTGTGCTGGGTTTTCAAGCCACGCCCATCAAGCCGATGCCCAAAAACTGGCGGCGGTGGTCTTTTAACTACCATCTGCCGGGCTGTTACAATGTATGTTACGTGGGGGCGTGTTATTATTGGGGCGCGCTGACGGCGTTCGGAGATGTGTATCCGCGGGGGCACGACTTTTCCATTTACCGGCAGTTCGCCCGTACCAGACGCACCGGTAAAATAAATCAGGCGTTTATCACCCGCTGGCTGGCCGGCTACCATGCCCCGAGTCGCTTCGATGCCGGGCAGTATGGCCCGAGCGTGCGCGATTTATTCGGCGGCCTGGCGGCCCATCCGCGGGCGGTGATTGTGTATACCAATCCGGCGGCGATGCGGGTGGACACCCGCGCCGGCCAGACCTATTTGAATGAATGGGACCGCCACGTATATCCAACCCGGCGTTATACGCATGGCGAGTATTTCGATTTTACTGTGAATCCGTGCCGCAGTTTTCGCGATTTTGCCCTCTGGTATTACAACAAAATGATCACCACCTTTGATGATGGAATTTACTGGGACAACGTGTTTCTTAAATCCGATTTTAACACGGTGCTCACCAATGCGTACCGGCTGCCCAATGGTTACGTGCAGCCGGCCACCACGCTATGGACCACGCGGGCCTTAATTCGCCGCACCGCCGAACTTGATGCCCAATTGGGCAAGCCGGACCGCAACATGTGCCACATGACCAATACCGCCATCGCCCCCATTCTGGCCTTTGCCCGGGTGGATCTGGATTGGGAGCAGCACATTAATGAACGGCCATTTCAAGATCGCTTCAGCCGGGCGTTTATCCTTACGGAAAGCACCGGAAGACAATTTGGCAATGTGCCGGTGGTGCTTTCCGATATCCACGGCAACAATCCTAAAAAAATTGCCTGGGCATTACGGACCCAGGCCGGCGTGGCGCTGACGTTTGAGTTGAGAAAATGGCCGAGCTGGACCAAGGCCGGGGCCTACCGCAATAATTTCGCCCGCCTGATTCGGTTTGGCTACGGCACTGCCAAGGTAAAAGTATGGAATTATTGGCACCAAGGCTATCCGCTGCGCGTGCTCGGTGATAAAACATCCTCGCTGGTGGTGGCCCAACGCGCGGGTGGCGCGGCCATTGTGGTGGTGTGCGATTGGGGCCAGGGCGGCGCTATTCGTTTAAGGCTTAACCGGGCCGTGCTGCATCTGCGGGGCCATCTGACCGCGATGAATATGGAAACCAAAAAGCCGCTGCATGTTACCGCCGGGGGAGAAATTGCTTTTCATCTCAAGAAATTTGATTTCAAGATGATCTTGGTGAAGAGTAAAACGGCCGCAGCGGCGCGGCCGTGAACGGGCCGCCGGGGTAGATGCGGGGGCGGTGGCTTGCCGCCCGCTGCGGAAAAAGGTGAAACGGTGCGAAATTATTCAATGGCTGTCGGGCCCCCGTCAAGTCGCCGTACGCGGTGGCGTCCATGCGCTACGGTGGTTTTGGCCGTGGGTTTGATGATCCCGGCGGTTTGTTGGGGCGGCAGCCGATCGCTCGCCGGGCCGGCGAATGGCCATGTTGCGCCGGCGGCATTCCAGCACGCCGGTGCAGGTGCCGCGCCACCTGCCGGGGCGGGCTATCCAGATACGGTGATTCCGCAGGCCGTGGTGGGACAGCCGGAGAATCCGGCCGTGCGAAAATTCGACCAGGCCATCACCTTTTACCAAAGCTGCAATCATCGACCGATGGTGGCGAACATGTCCCGCGGTTCAGGGTTGCCGGCCATTCAGGGGACCATCGCTTTAAGGCCGGGCGTTTATGGCAAGGCCATGCTGACCGGTAAAGCGGCGGTCGGTTATGCGGCCCACGGCAATATCAATTTAGCCAGAAGCGGGTCGCTGGCCATCTGGCTGTGCGCGTATCACTGGCAGCCGCTGAAAAAGCATCTGCCGTACATGTTTTTTTTAGAAATCAACGATCATGGCCGGCAGTTGCTCATTGGCCGTATGGGAGTGCGGCAGAATCATGAGGCTCTGGAGGTGTACCTGGCCGGCGGAAAAAAAAGTGTATGCCTTGTTCCGGGCAACACGTTGCGGTGGAAATCCCGGCAGTGGCACTTGCTGGTGGTTAACTGGACGGACAGTTCCCTGGCCGTCTCCCTGGATGGCCACGTGTGGCTGCAGAGCGCCCCGACGTGGCTATCGCATATTCATGGGCAAGCGGGACAATTAACGCTGGGCGATGCCACTGATCCGGTGAATCAACGGTGCCTGCTGGATGAATTGCTGGTGCTCAATCGTCCGATGAGCATGGCGGAGGTGCGGTGGCTGTACCGGCAACCGCGGCTGCGGCATCCCAGCCGCTGACGCTGCCAAATAAAAAACAGCCGGTGGATTTTCTACACCTGCCTGCTGCGGCGATTGGTGGCACCCATTTCGCCCGGTGGCACAGCGCTACACGTTCCGCGCCCCCGCCGGCCAATAGCCTGATACAACATACTACATCCACGGCCCCTCATACTGCATTATTTTTTTGCCATGGCGGCATCTTCTGAATATACTGCGATCGGGACCGTTCGGTTTAGCCCCAGAGAGTCAGATGATCAGATGCCATTTTCCCTTTTCCTGTGGGGGGACTTGATAGATGACTGGGCAAATTGGTATTATGTCGGCTGGTATAAATGTTGAGTGGCCACGGCGGATCGGCGTGCGGCTGGGCTTAAGTATTGGCGGATTGTGCCAGGAGTCGGATTTGCGGTATGTTATAAGACGCCGCTGATACGCGGTAATGTGGCCTTGACTTTTTTTCTGTTGCCCCACTTGACAACACTGGATAGAAATGATACGCTATGCACCAGTTGTAGGATTTCTCGCGAGAGGCTTCGGTTCGGCGGTGTAGCCGGGCGAACGATCTCGCGGCGACTTTGTTTGAGGAGAGTTTTATGAACACCACATTTCCCAACGTAATGGCCCAACCGCGCGGAGCGGCGCTATGCCTGGCTGCGGCACTGCTGGCACTGGCGGCCACGGGAGCGCCTGCGGCGCAGGCCAGCTTTAACAGCGGCCTGGTGGATTTGCAATTTGTGGGCAACACCAACAACCCGCCGGGGCCAACCACCAGCGGCGCTGCAGTCATCGGTTCCGCCGGCGACGTGTGGAACCAAATCGTCGGGGCCGCAGACAGCGCTACCACCCAAGGCCCACTCGCCCTGAATTTAGTGGATGGCAGCACACCCAGCGGCGCTACCGTCACGATTTCCAATGAAAATTCAACCCCACAGGCCTTCATTGTGGATTATCCGGGTAGCCAAACCACGCAAAATTCCGCCGATTACAGCCTGCTGGCAAATGACTTGGTGGGGTACGTCAATACACCGATGATGGCGTTTGAGATCACCGGCCTTAACAGTGGGCTTACGTATAACCTGTATCTTTATAACGCCTGGAATAACGGTACCATCGGCCTGGGAACCACGTACACCGTTACCGGTGCCACGGCACCAACCGGTACAATTAACCCCACCAATGCCGCAGGCACTTTTGTTTCCGGCGAGAATTATCTGGAATTCACGCTGTCACCGGATAACACCGGTGCCATTTCTGTATAATGGTCTCCAGCAACACTGCCACCTCCGCGCAGGCTTTGGTCTCGGGTTTTCAGTTACAGGCCGTGCCTGAACCCACCGCCCTGGCGCTTTTGGCGCTGGGAGGCTTGGGCTTGCTGCTGCGGAAACAGTGGACCGCTTAAGGGATCGCGCTGCGGTAACCATGCACCGCCCTGCACGAAGAATTGACGGCGTTGGCCCTTCGGCGGAGTGATCGTTGATAGGCTTGCTTATGCTCTGTTTGTTGGGGTTTGATACAACAAAGGATAACCGGATGACTCGAACGCAAAGATTGATCGTAATGATAATGAAAGTGTCGGTGTGTTTAGCGATGCTGCTGGTAATGGCGCTTGGCACCGAATCAGCCCCGGCCAAACTGGTCAACGTCAAGGGTAGCACCAAAGCGAGCCATGGCCGTGTGGTAAACGTCAGGAATTTCGGCGCGGTGGGAAATGGGTTAACCGACGACACCGCAGCGATTCAGGCCGCGATTGATGCAGCGTCGAAAACCGGTGGCGGAGGGGTGGTGTATATCCCGGCCGGTCATTACCTGATCAGCAAGACGCTGGTGATTCACGATACCAAGAGTCTGATCCTGCGCGGCACCGGGTCCGGCGGCTTTGCCAGACCCTACAAGTTTAACCGGCCTCGGAGCAACGGGACGGATTTGATTTGGACCGGCCAAGCCGGGGGCACCTTGATGGAGTTGCGTTGGTCGGGCGCGATCATAATCAAAGATCTGGTGCTTGATGGCCGGGATGTTCGTCATGGCGTTCATGCCGCGCAAGCGGGTATTCTGTTGCATATGGTCTCGAGGATCGGTGGCGGCACCATGCTCCAGCATATAAGCAATATGAGCTTCATTGATGCCAGGGTGGGCCTGCAGATGGGCGGGGGCAGGCATGAAACGGCGGCCGAGAATGACTCGGATGTTCTTTTCGATTTTCTGACTTTCCGCAGCGTGGATGTGGCATTCAAGACAACGCAGCAACAGGCGGTGGATTACCTTTTCAACTTCGTGTTCGGGCTGGGTTGCGGGACCGTGTTCGATATCAAGGCCGGGGGCAACCTCATGGTGAACAATGCACAACTGACCAGTTGCGTGCTGGCTGTGAATATCCAGGGAGGCGGCAAAAACAGCGGAACGTATCTGTTCAACAATATGCGATGCGAGGCTCAACGCCGCGGAACGACCACGGCAAATCCTGGACGCTGGCAGCTTTTGAAAGCGTATCCCAGCGGGCAGGCTCTGGTGCGATTTACGAATTTTGATGATTGCCAGTGGTATTGGTTTGAGATGCCCTCCGCCCGTGAAAAGCGGATCCCATTGTGCCAGATTGGCCCTGCGGCGACGGTGGTATTCAATACGTCGATCTTCAACGGCCCTATTGCCCGATTGGACGGAACGAAGGCGTCGCCGGCGGTGCTGGAATTGCACAATTGCAACTTGAATTATGTCACGCCGACCGACGCCCTGGCGGCGAATCCATACGGATATTTCCGCGTGATTCGCTGCCGCAATGGCGTGGGGCCGATTTTCCCCAACCTGATCAAGTGGCCGGCGCTAAAGACAGTACGGTTGAAGGCGAACAGGGCCTACGTGGGACAAACATTGAAGAAGTCGGGCCAGTGAACCAGTGGGCGGCAATTCTGGCCTTGACCCTGATGTGGCCGCTCTCCACCGCCGCGGGGCACCTGATGGATTACCAGGCCATTTTCACCCATCCACCGAGGCACGTACCAACGCGCGGAATGCCGGATGGTCCCCTGCTGGGCAACGGCGATGTGGGCATCGTGCTGGCCGGGCCACCCGCCCGGCAGACGTTTTACATCGGTAAGAATGATTTTTGGACCCGCACACCCGATGCCGCTAAAATTATCACCGTCGGACGGGTGAAGCTCAACATGCCGGCCCTGGAAGGTGCCACGTACCTGCAAAAGCAGGAGTTGGCATCGGCCCAGGTATGTGGCGCCTTCACCAAAGGCCATCTAACGGTGCATACCCGGTCCTGGGTGGCCGCGGATGAGAATCTGCTGGTAACCCAAATCACCTGCGCCGGCGGGCGTTTGAAAATCGCCGTGCGACCGGCTGGCGGTTCGGCGGGACCACGGCAAGTACAGGCGGATACGCTGCCCGGCAGGGCGTGCAAGGTGGCTGTGGTCACGCGAATTCTCGGCCGCCACGGTATGCAAATGACGCTGAAACCCGGCGAAACCGCTACCCTGGCGACTGCCATTTTAAGCAACTTCAATGTGAAAAAACCACTGCGGGCGGCCCAAGAGCTTGTGGCCCGGTTAACCCCGCAAAAGGTTGCGGCGTTGGCGGCCAGGCACCGGGCCTGGTGGGACGATTTCTGGGCTAGGTCCTTCATTGACATCCCGGACAAGCTCATTGAGGCCCACTGGTACGCGGCCTTGTACGTCATGGGTTCGTGCAGCCGTGCCGGCGATACCGCGCCCGGGCTGTGGGGCAACTGGGTCACCACGGACCAGCCCCATTGGCAGGGTGATTTCCATTTGAACTATAACTTCGAAGCTCCGTATTACATCGTGTATAGCTCCAATCACTGCAACCTGTCACTGCCGTTTTATCAGGCCATCAAGGACTGGATGCCGCTGGGGCGGGCCACCGCCAAAAAACGCGGCTGGAAAGGTGTAACCTATCCCAGCGGCATTGGTCCCCGGGGCCTGACCTCGTACAGCCCTTATCTGGACTGGGGCCAGCGCTCGGATGCGGCATTCGCCGGCTTGAATTTTATCTGGTACTGGCAGTACACCCAGGACAAAAAGTGGCTTCAGACCACCGGCTACCCGTATTTGCGGCAGGTCGTCAAATTTTGGGATCACTATCTGAAATTCGAGCAGGGCCGATATGTGGATGTGGATGATGCCATCCAGGAAGGCCACTGGCCAACGGATGTAAATCCCATCCTCACCCTGGGTCTGCTGCGCACGCTCTACACCAATATTATTCCCATGAGCGAAACCTTGGGCGTGGACGCGGCCAAGCGGGCACGGTGGCGCCATATTCTCGCCAGGCTTAGCCCCTTCCCGACATGGAAACGCCGCGGCCATACCGTTTTCCGCTACACCCAAAAAGGCACCGCGTGGTGGCCGGATAACACCTTGGGCATACAGGCCATCTTCCCCGCCGGGGCCATCGGCTTGGATAGCAACCCGAAACTGCTGCATATCGCCCGCAACACGATTAACGCCATGCACCGCTGGGCGGATTACAACGGCTTTTCATCTTGGTATACCGCCTGTGCCCGCGTCGGCTACAATCCCCGTACAATCCTGAAAAACCTGCACACCCAATGTGTGGAACATTCCCTGCCAAACCTGCTGCTTTCTTATGGCGGTGGCGGCATCGAAAGCTGCGGCGGTTTTTTGGCCATCAATGAAATGCTGCTGCAAAGCTACGATGGCGTCATCCGACTCTTCCCCGACTGGCCAAGGAACCTCAATGCCCGGTTCGGTACGCTGCGTGCGGTCGGGGCGTTTCTGGTATCAGCGCAATTAAAGGATGGCATCGTGCGGGGTGTAAAAATTATCAGCGAGAAAGGCCGTGATTGCACTATTGTCAATCCGTGGCCCGGCCAAAGAGTACGCGTGATCCGCAACGGCAAGCCCGCCGAATGGGCCACCGGCGAACGATTCACCCTGAAAACCACGCCCCATGAGATTCTTGAGCTTGCACCATCCGCCAACCGATCGGCTTGCGAGAGAGGTGGGCCTGCGCGCTGAACGTCCGATAAAAAAACACCGCCGGAATGCCGTCCAGCGGCGGGACCGGCGAACGAGCGTCAGCAAGCACCGTGATGATAATCCGGTGGTGGATCTGCTCACGAGAGCAAACCCCCGCATTACCCATGCGGGGCTGGTGCGTCAGCGGGGTTGGCGAATTAAGCGCCTCGGCTGGCTGTGGGCAGCACATTGCGCCCGGCCAAATCGCGAAGGCCTTCGGGGCTGGGCTGGCCGGGGGCGTAGTCGGCGGCGATTTCGTCGGCCATGTCCAGCGGCGGCGCGGCGGGACAAATCCAAAGTTTGTCAATGCCGTACTCTTTGATGTAATCGTGGCCGTCATTCCAGTTGTTGAGCGTCACGGAAGACGATCCCGGGTCGATTTCCGCCAGGGCGGAGATCCACACCACGCCGGAATTGGGATAGGGCGGCGGCCCGAACTCAAAGGTGGGCGTCACCAGAGGAGCTATTGTCAAATGTTGTGGATTGGCCAAATCAGGCGGCCTGCTTTTTCACTCCATTTTCGAACGTTACTCCGGCCAGTACGTCCTGGAGTAGCTCTGATCCGTTGAGACGCTGAAAGCCCCGCCGGGCACTCTCGCACAGCTTGAACACCATCGCCACGCAGGCTTTCCGACTTC
>JAJZCR010000024.1 GCA_021851715.1 Planctomycetota bacterium | reverse complement strand
TGACTCCGTTCGAGAGATTCAGGATGCCGTCCATGGCATCCACTTCGTACACTTATCGGCAAGGCCGCACCTGATCGGCCAACGGCACCGGCGGCATGGCACCTCGCCGGAAAATTCCGCTCGTCACACGCCGAAAATGTGGGTAATTGAAAGCTTTGCTGTGCGGGCACAGCAGGATGCACAAAACATAGCGGATCGTCATGGACGAGGTTCACTTCGTTTTCACCGGCGCGGTCTGGGCTGCACGTGAGGCCATCAGAGGCGAAAAATTCCTCCTTGGATGTCCCCGTCCCATGGGGGATTGCACCAGCCGAGGTTTATCTTCAACTTTAGCCAGGCGACACCGTTCGGGTGTCCATTGGCCGTTGCGCCCCGTGATGCGCAGCATGGCCGCCCGGGCGGGCCTTCAGGTGCGTGGACTCGCTGGTATTTCTCTGCATTTGCTGGAATAATGAACTGTGGTATCTGGTGCGAATTCCATGACAGTCAGAAAGGGATCGGCGAATGTTTCACAAAAAAGCGATATGGTTTTTTAATATCCTCCTCGTGGCGATCTTGGTTTTCATGCTTCCGGCGTGTTCCAAGAGAGCACACAAAATATCGGCATCGTTACGGCCGGCCTCGCCTGTAGGTACTGGCTCCGGGGCAGGGCGTCCTCCCCTGAAAGTCGCGTTGCTGTGTTCCGGTTCTTTTACGGACGGCGGTTGGAATGAAGAAGGCCGCGATGCCATGCTGCGCTTGAAACGCCGCTTGCATCTGAAGGTTTCCATGCTGGAGCACGTTTCACCGGTCCGGGCCGGCAACATCATGCGGCAGTACATCGCTCGCGGATACAACCTGGTCATAGGGCATGGTTACGAATTTCTTGACCCTGCTTCGCAGGTGGCGCCCACCGCCGGGCACACGCACTTCGCCATTGACGGTGCCGATAAGATACAGCCGAACGTGGCTACACTGAACTTTGATCTTTCCCAACCGTCTTATCAGCTCGGCGTATTGGCGGCGATGATCAGTAAAACCGGCCGGCTGGGCTTCATCGGTGGGGAGGCCATTCCTTCGGTGGTGGCCTGCTACACCGGCTTTTTGGCGGGAGCTCGAAGCGTCAATCCCCATATTACGGTGGCGCATGCCTATACCAGTTGGGATCAGCCCGCGCTTTCCAAAAGCCAGGCGGAGGCGTTTATTCAGCAACACATCGATGTTATCTATCAAAATGTCGATGCCGCCAGCCGCGGGGTTTTTGAAGCTGTAGCGACCGCCGATCGCCATCTGCCCTCCGGCGGCCATCCAGTATACGTATTCGGGTCCAATACCGATCAGAATAATAATTCCACCTGCGGTGCCTATACGCCAGCCAGTGCGGTCATTCGCCTGGATCGTGCATATAAAAAAATAATTCTGGAAATCATCCAAGGCCACTTTCGCTCCGGCGTGCATCAGGAAGATTCCGCCAACGGCGTATGCATCACCGTGCTTAATCCGCGGCTCATCGGCAAGGTTATCACTCCCGCGATGCAGCGGGCGGTAAAACTGGCCGGCGAGGAACTGCGGGCGGGAAAGATCGTCATTTCCGCCGGATAAAACGAAGGTGGTAAGCTCATGCTGTCCATTGAAAACATCAGCAAAGCCTTTGGCGGCGTGCAGGCCTTGAACAATGTGTCGCTGGCCATTGCGCCCGGCTCTGTGCAGGGTATACTTGGCGAAAATGGAGCCGGTAAAACCACGCTGATGAATATCCTCTTCGGCCTGATTCGTCCGGATCGAGGGCAAATCCGTCTTAACGGGCAGACTGTCGTTGTGCGATCACCACGTGTGGCCCAGAAGATCGGAATCGGGATGGTGCATCAGCATTTTAAGCTGGCACCGGCTTTAAGTGTTACAGACAATCTGGCTTTGGCCGTTGGCCGCAATTTTGGCCTGTTGCATCGGGCTTCTTTTCGGTATCGTATCACTTCGCTGGCCCGCAGCCTGCATTGGGCCGTCGATCCGGATAGCGTTGTAGGACAGTTGAATGTCGGCCAGCAACAGCGGGTTGAAATTATCAAGGCCTTGCTGGGTGGCGGTAAGATTCTTATTCTTGATGAACCGACGGCCGTTTTAACGCCGCAGGAAGTAGATGAGCTGATTCCCGCCGTCCGCAGCCTGGCCCGTTCCGGCATTACCGTTATTTTCATCAGCCATAAACTTTCCGAGGTCAACCGCATGTGTGACCGTATTGCGGTTTTGCGGCGCGGTGAACTGGTGTTTGCCGGACCGATAGGGGAATTATCCGCCGAAGAAATTGCGCAGCACATGTTGGGCTCGCCAGGCGCGTTGCCAAGCCTGGGGGCATCGTCCGCATCGCCCGGACTGGTCCGGCTGCATCTAAGCAGGGTGTGCTGTCCATTGCCCGACACTCACAGATACAAGCCACTGCTGGACAACATTGAGTTGTCGGTACGGGCCGGTGAAATTGTCGGAGTTGCCGGTGTTGAAGGCAATGGGCAGACGGCGCTGATTGACGCCATCCTGGGTTCACTGCCGATTTCCAGCGGAGTTATCATGGTGGAAGGCAGCGACCTGGCGCATCTCGCCAACTTTCGTCGAGCCCGGCAGTTTGCCTGCATTCCTGAAGATCGGCAGGGCCAAGGCCTGGTGCTGTCGCTTTCGCTTACCGCCAACCTGATGTTGCGCAGCTACCGCAATCCGGAATTTAAGCGTTTTGGTCTGCGCCGTGTGGCGGCGTGGCGGGCGCGGGCCACCATGCTTATCAGGTCCTTTGATATCCGCTGTGCCGGTGTGGAAGTACCTATTCAATCCCTTTCCGGCGGTAATCAGCAAAAGGCTCTTATTGCCCGCGAATTGCACGGCAATCCACCGGTTATTCTGGCCATCAATCCAACACGCGGGCTGGATATCGGAGCCACCGCGTTTGTCCTGCAACAACTGGCCGCCGCACGCCAGCGGGGGGCCGGAATTCTGCTGATTCACAGCGATCTTGACGAACTGCTGGCAATCAGTGACCGCGTCATGGTGATGTACGCCGGCCAATTGTTGCCTACCAATTGGCCTGCGGTAGATCGCGAGGCCATTGGCCGTATGATGATGGGTATCACACCTCAAGCCGCATGATCAGTCAGTATCTGGAGCCTGACCCTTGGATCCATCTGTGCCACCACCAACTGTGACTAGTCCGCAGTCCAAGGCCGCACGCTATGGCGTGTGGCACGGCCCGAAGGTATTTTTGCTGTGGATGGCGATGGCTACGGGGGCGATTACGCTGAGCGTGTTACTGGTGCTGATGGTTCTGGCACTGGGCGGTTATCCGGCACTGGGTATTTTACATCGCTGGATCATCGGGGCCGCGGGGAACCGTTTCAACTGGGCCGCAAGCGTGGCGGATGCATGTCCGCTTTTACTGACGGGTTTGGCGGCGGGGGTGGCATTTCGTTCCGGCGTGCTGAATATCGGTGCGCAAGGCCAATTTTTGCTGGGCGCACTGGTCAGTGTCGCGCTGACAACGCGTTTTATTTTTCCCGGACCGCCCTGGTGCGTGATGGTGGAGGCCATGGCTGCGGCATCTGTCGCCGGTGGCATGTGGGCGCTGCTGGCAAGTGTGTTGGAGCGCTACCGTGGCGTTCCTATCGTGCTTTCCACCATTTTGCTCAATTTCGTAGCCCTGTACCTGGTTCGTGCCGCTCTGCATGGGCCGCTGCAGGCTGCGGACACATCTGCCCCGCAAAGTCCGCAACTTAAAATTATCTATTGGTTGCCCATTTTGATAGCCAATACGGATTTTCATCTGGGTATACTGCTGGCCTTTGCCGTGGCGGTGGCGCTGGCGGTTGTATTGGGCCGCACGAATTTCGGCTTTGAGTTGCTCATTACGGGACTCAATCCGCGCGTTGCCAGGCTGGTGGGTATGCCGGTGTCGCGGCGGCAATTTGCGATTATGTTTTTAAGTGGATGCTGTGCCGGCTTGGGTGGGGCAGTACAAGTGCTGGGAGTTACACATTTCATGCTCGGCAATTTCGGCAACTATGGGTACACGGGCATTGCGGTTGCCTTGCTCGGCAGACTCAACCCCATCGGCATTGCGGTTGCCGCGGTGTTTTTTGGAATGTTGGACACCGGCGCGCGTTTTGTTGAAGAAAGCTCTCTGGCTCTGCCACACCAGATGGCCAATGTGGTTAAAGGGGTGATTATTCTGGCCATGCTGGTGGCCTCCGCGTGGATGATGCGCCGCGGCAGTCGTGATCAATCGCCGGAAGCCGGCGAACCCCCCACACCCGTGGATCCGCAACAGGTGCAATCATGAACATCTCCGGGGAAAGTCTGGGCACTTTTCTTGCGCGGCAAACCGTGCAAGCCGCCACGCCGCTGATTCTGGCCGGATTGGGGGAACTCCTGGCCGAACTGACCGGCGTGATCAACATCGGTATTGAAGGCTTGATGCTGATAGGCTGCATTGCCGGCTACGCAGCGGCAGGCATCAGCGGCAGCGGTGGGGTGGGTCTGGGAGCCGCGATTCTTGCAGGTATGGGTACCGCCGCGATTTTTGCCGGCGTTACCGTCTGGTCCGCAGCAGATCAAATTGTCGCCGGGGCAGCGGTGAACATTCTGGCTGTGGGTGCCAGCGGCCTGGCCTGGTTTTTTTATCAAAATGCACGGCAGGCGGCCCATCGATCGGTGAGCCTGGGGCGACATGTTGGGTTTCAAAGTGTGGCCATTCCGGGGTTATCGCGGATTCCGTTTTTCGGCCCGATGCTTTTTGATCAATACATGCTGTTTTATGCCGCAATAATTTTGGCGGTGTTGATCTGGTTACTTTTGCACTATACCCGCACCGGAGCCATTCTACGGGCTTTGGGTGATGCTCCGGAGGCCTGTCAAGCCGCTGGAATTTCGGTGCGAACATGGAGGACCGGAGCCGTGCTCTTCGCGGGGGCTTGTGCCGGAGCTGCGGGAGCTTATTTAAGTATTATGCGCACCCATGCTTTTGCCAGCGACATGACCGGCGGGCAGGGCTTTGTGGTGCTTTCGCTGGTAATTTTCGGGCGATGGAACATTCCCGGCCTCATCGCAGGATGTCTGCTCTTTGGCGGTATCAACAGCCTGCAGCAAACCCTGCAGACCACGCGCTACACCAGCCATGCCACCTTGATGCACGCATTGCAGCACATTCCTTTCGAGTTTTTTCAGATGCTACCTTACGTGGTGGCTTTGTTGGCTCTGGCCACGCTTTCCCGCAGCAGTCCCGGTCCGCGTTACCTCGGTCAGGCCTGGAAGCAATAACTTAGATTGCGGCGGTAACGGTAGCGTTGCAGCCGGCTGGTCCAGTTCGCCACGCGATGTGTGTGACGGATGGGTCGAATCATCGTTATTCAGGTTTATGGTGCAACCTGGGTGGGAGTTTGGTTCAGGGCCTCCAGCAGTTTGGCTGAGAGCGCTTCACGAGCGGCGGGCAACGGGCCAGACAGGCGGCAACCAGCAGCGCGCATGTGTCCACCACCACCAAAGCCGGCGGCAATCATACTGACATCAATCGTGTGCTTACTGCGCAGGTTAACCCGAATGATGCCATCCGGTGCTTCACTTAGCAAAGCGACAATCATGGTTGTTGAAACCATCATGGGGTAGTCCGTAAGCCCATCGGTTTCGAATGACGCAGCGCCGGTATTGGCAAAATCCGCCTGAGAAAGTTCCATCAGGGCAATGCGCCCCTTGGCCAGCCAGGTCAGATTGGTCAGGGCGTGCTGAATCAATGCCAGTTTCGCCATGGATTCCTGCTGTGAAAGGTTCTGGTAAATTCGCGATGGTGCTGCGCCGGCCGCTACCAGCCTCGCCGCCAATGCGTAGGACCGCGGGGTGACACTGTCAAAGCGAAACCATCCGGTATCAGCGGCCAGCCCCGCCAGCAGCGCGGTGCTTATATCCTGGGTCAGGCCGACCCCCAGAGCATCAACCAGATCAGCCACCAATTCTGTGCATGCCGCAGCCGAGACATCCGCCACAATGAGGCTGCCAATGGCATCGCGTGTGCGATGATGGTCCAGCACCAGGATTTTGTCATCTCGCCCTTCCAGATACGGCCACGCCCGTTCAAGCTGGGCCTTAGTACAGGTATCGAGGATCAGGAGAAGATCAAATTCTCGTGGCGGAAATTGTGACTTTTCCGCAGTCAGCGAGATACGTTCAAAGGCCTGCTGGTCGGGGTATAAAAAATTCAGCATCGGCGGAACAGGCGAAAGATCTACCAGAGTGGGCCTGATGCCAAGTCTGCGCAGAGCCAGCCCGGCAGCCACCTGCGAGCCAATAGCATCCGGATCGGGACGCATGTGCGTAAAGACAGCCACGGTTTTGGCAAGCTTCAGGCGGTCGGCCAGCGCTCTCAAATCAGCCTGAATTGCGGCCGGGGAACGGAATTCGCAGGTCATGATTGTGGCCCCTGGCAGAGTATTGCCGCTGATGCCGGAGCGGCTTGGGCCGGTGACATGTGGTTCACATCGGATTTTGCTTCGATCGGCTGGAACTTTTCGTGCACATGGCGGACGGTCTGCACATCCAGAGTAATGCGGCGCTGGAGCGGCTCCATGCCGGCGAACGATTGTTGATCCCGAATCCAATGATCGAATGCCAAGTCGATGGAGGTATCATAAATATCACCGGAAAAGTCCAGGAGAAATGCCTCCACCGAAACCTGGTGCTGACCAAAAGTGGAATTGGTGCCTACGGAGATGGCCGCCGGGTACCAGCAACCGGCCACCAGCGCCCTTCCGGCGTAAACACCTTGCGCCGGAACCAATTGTTGCACCTCCAGATTCACCGTGGGATAACCCATTTTTTTTCCACGGCCATGGCCGTGTACCACCAAAGAACGCAGAGTATACGGGCGACCAAGCAGTTGGGCGGCATCCTGCACGCGACCATGCGTTATCAGCCAGCGGCACAGCGAACTGCTGATGGTTACCTCGGTAAGATCGGCCAACGTGGTTGCCACTGTGGGCACCACCGTGAGGTCGAAGCCATGCGAGGTATATTGTTTTTCCAACATGGCAACGTCGCCCGCGGCTCCGCAGCCAAAAGTAAAGCTGGGGCCTTCCACCATATGCTTGGCCCCAATGGTGGACACAACCACCTCGTGCAGGAATGTTTCAGCAGCCATGGCGAGAAATTGCGGGTCTGGCTGGAGCAAAATGATAGCATCCGGAGAAAAGCTGTGCAGCAGTTCCATCCGCTGGGTCAGAGTCATCAAGGGAGTAGGGGCCGCTTGGGGTGTAAGAATGGACAGTGGATGAACCGCAAAAGTCATCATGACAAATGGCCGGCCGCACTGGGTGGCCAGCGTTCGGCCGCAGGTTAACATGCGGGCGTGCCCGCGATGCACGCCGTCAAAATTACCGATACAGAGTACGCCGCCGCGGGCAGCCGGGGGGAAGCTTTCAAGATCGCACACAACGGACATGGCAAAAAGTATACAAAAAGCCTGAAAAATGACCAGCCATGCTCTCTTTGGACCGGGGAGTTGCCGGCCTTGCGCTTTGTATTTGGGAGAGTTTTGTGTTCCAATATGCCCAGCAAAACGGCGGGGCGTTGAAACTGCCGGAACACCCATGAGATTCAGGTGAACGTGAAACAAGCAATGAGCTCAATTCGATTCGGACTATTGGGATTCATGTTGATGTTACCGGTAGGTTGTGGATGGATCCATCCCCAACACAAGGCGACTATCTCGACGCAGGCATTTATTCCCAAGTCGGCACCGCCGGTAACTGCTACAACAAGGAATGCCACGACCAGGCCGTCGCAGCGCGGCGGATCAGCGGGGACCACAGGTCATTCCTCAACGGTGTCCGCCGCCACGCAATCCGTTAGCCCTTTGCCCGGTCACCCCGCTGCGGTGGTGGTGAAGTCGGTGCCGCTATCGGCGCAAGTTTCACCCGGACATCCCTTGTCGGTGGCTGCTCTTTTGGGCACCGTCAACGGTCACCCGCTTTTTGTGCAGGATATTATACGCCCCATCGCTGCGGAGCTGCGGCACGAGGCTGCCACCAGCCGGACGAAAAACTTTTTCAGGCAACGGGCCCTGGAAACTATTTATGCGGAAATTCATACTAAGATCGGCAATATGCTGCTATACAACGCCGCCCGTCGCCAGCTTTCCAAGGATGACCGGCAACGAATAAAAATTTATATACAGGCCAAGCGTGAAAAGATTCTCAACCAGTATATGGGTTCCGTGGCTTTGGCCAACCGCGAACTGAAGTTGGCGGGTACCACCCTGGATAAAAAACTGTATCATCTCAGGCGGCAGGTCACCATTCAGATATATCTGAATAATCTGACCTTTCCGCAGATGGTGGTCACACGCCGGGAAATCCTCAGGTATTACAAAACCCACCTGTCCAAATTTACGCGCCACGCGAGCATTGACTTGTACACCATCAGCTATCCGGTCATACGCCAGTGGCCGAGAGATCCTCATGATCCCAACCATCTTAAGCCCATTGCCCATCCAACGCCGGCACAGATTGCCGCGGCGTGCCGCAAGGCCCTCGCTTATTGCGCGAACCTGGAAGAGCGGCTGCGTCATGGTGCCAGTTTCGCATTTTTGGCTGAAGATAATTCCGTGGACCCGCAAGCGGATAACGGCGGCCATTGGCCGCACACGCACCGCGGCAGTTTGACCAATGCCCAGATCGAAAAAATCGCTTTTTCCCTCAAGCCCCATACCATGGCACCGCCGGTGCTGATCACCAATCCGGGCAATCCGCGGCTGGATATGGTGGAAATCATTCGCGTTACCAAGGTTACGCCGCACCGGGTGATACCATTTTCCGTGGCGCAACGGGGAATCGCCAAAACCCTGCGCCTGCGCCTGTACCGCAAACTTGTGGGGCGCTACTACCGCCATCTTTACAGCAATTCCTCAAGAACTGCAGTGGCCGAAATGATCAGGGAAACCGCGCGGGTGGCCGTTGCCCTTTACTGGATGAAATAACGCCGGTGTCAGGGGAAGGTGGACCCCGGGCGCAGATGGCGCTGATGATCCGCGATGGATTCCATGATTCGTGTGGCCACCTCCACCGCCACGCACCCATCCTCTCCGGTTACTTCTGGCGTGCTGGCGTTGCGTATGGCATGCAGGAACGATTCAAGTTCCACCCGCAGCGGCTCGCGGTCATCTACCGCAAGCTGATCATATTTGACCAGATCCGGATAATTCAGATCTGAAAGATCCGCAACCTGGCCGGTCAGAACTTTTTCCCGAATTTTTTCCAGTTCCGTCGCATTGGCGCGGCGCTGAATGACCACGCCGGACTTTTTTTGATAATCCACACTGACGTAAGCATCCGGACTAAACAGCCGCATCCTCCGCTCCGTCTTCATGGCTAATCGCGACGCGGTGAGATTGGCGACGCAACCGTTGGCAAAAACCAACCGCGCATTGGCTACATCTTCACACCGGCCAATGACCGAAACTCCGACCGCCGCCACCGATTGCACTGGCGACCGGACAAAGTGATGCACAATGTCAATATCGTGAATCATCATATCCAGCACCACTCCCACATCAATGCTGCGAAATGTCATCGGGCTGATACGATGCACCTCCAGAAACTGCGGGTGGAGTTGATAGGAATTCAGCGCCCGAACCACCGGATTAAAGCGTTCCGAATGGCCTACTTGCAGCACGCAGCCGCGGTTCCGGGCCAGTTCCACGATGGCGCAGGCATCCTGCGGCGTGGAGGCCAGCGGCTTTTCAACCAGAAGATGCACATCCCCGGCCAGAAATTCCTCCGCTACCGACCGATGATGAATTGTCGGCACGGCGATGCTCACCGCATCCGGCCGTTCCGGGGAAGCCAGCAGTTCTGCTGCTGTTCCATAGGCACGACAGCCAAATTCCTGCGCCGCGGCCTGGGCGCGGGCCGGGTCGCCATCCACCACGGCAACCAGGCGGCAGTGTGGAATCTGGCGGTAGTTGCGGGCATGGTGACGGCCCATGCGACCCGCTCCGACCACCGCAACTTTCAAGTCGCCTGCCTGTTTATCGCCATCGATCATGTCCATACTCACGTAGCTTACGTCGAATCCTGGGAATCCATGGAGGCTTTCTCGCGCAAGGATTCCCGGTAACGCCCGAATTTTCCGCTGCTGGATCGCCGGATAAATGCCACCAATTCCATCACCTCGGGTACATCCGGATAAAGGCCCTCAAGCTCTTTCAGGGCCAGGGCCACCGGTGAACCTTTCTTGAAGAGCAGTCGATAGGAATGGCGAATTGCTTCCACACATGCGTCGCTGAAACCGCTGCGTTTGAGGCCCGTGCGGTTAAATCCGCAGACTTCCGCCGGATGGCCATTCACCACCATGAACGGGGGCACATCATGCACCACGCCCGAGGTTCCACCGACGAACGAGTTTCTCCCAACGGTGACAAAATGATGAATGGCGACGCCTCCCGCCACCACAGCCCGGTCTTCCACGACAATGTGGCCCGCCAGCAACACCTGATTAGCCAGTTGGCAGTAATCCCCGATGATACAATCATGTGCAACGTGCATGCCGATCATCAACAGGTTGTGGCTGCCGACCTGGGTGAGGCCGCCGCCGTCTTCCGTGCCGATATGAATCGTCACATGCTCGCGGATGTCATTGGAATCGCCAATCACCACCTGGCATGGTCCGCCACGATACTTCAGATCCTGCGAAATCGTACCCACTTGGCAATACGGGAAAAAATGATTTCCCTTTCCGGCTTTCGTATGTCCCTCGATGGACGCATGATGATCCACCACGCATCCCGCACCCAATTGAACGTGCGGCCCGATGTAGGCAAAAGGTCCCACCACCACATCGGCCGCCAGTTCCGCCTGTTTATCCACTACCGCCATGGGATGAATCTGTGCCATTTTTCCTCGCTGCTTTGTGAAAATTACAAACGCGTCAGCAGTGGCCGGTCGGGCTTTTCACCATGGCCGACCGTACCGGCGTGAGCGGCCGCCTTTTTTACAGTTTATGCTTCGTCGTCCACCAGCATGAATTTAATGATGGCTTCCGCTGCCAGTTGATCTCCCACCATCGCGCGGCAGCGCACATGACCAGTGCGTGCCTTGACGCGAATGGTTTGGGCTTCCAAGACCAGTTGGTCACCGGGCACCACCGGCCGCCGCAGTTTCACTTTATCCATCGACAGCAGCAGTGCCAGTTTGCCCGTGTGCTCAAGCTTGCGTGATAAAAGCAGGCCGGAGAGCTGGGCCATGGCTTCGACAATGAGTACGCCAGGCATGACCGGCGTGCCCGGATAATGCCCCTGAAAAAACTGCTCATTGATGCTGACATTTTTAATGCCCACCGCCCGCCGATCAGCGTCAATTTCAATCACCCGGTCTACCAGCAACATCGGATAGCGATGCGGCAGCACCTTGGCAATGGCCCGAACATCCATGACCGGATCCGTCAGGCTCATGGCCTTATTTCGCTGGGCATCGAGCATGGACAGCAGACGCCGCACCAGCATGTGATTGAGCGCATGACCGGACCGATAGGCAATCACCTTGCCCCGGATACTACAGCCCAGCAGATAAAGATCTCCCAGCAGGTCCAGTACCTTGTGGCGCACACATTCATCCGCAAATCGCCATTCGGTATCAATCGGCCCGGTGGAATCCAGCACCAGCACATCCGCCGGCTTCAGATGCAATCCCAGGCCACGCTGACGCAGAGCCTCGGCCTCCTGCTTCAGCACAAAGGTGCGGGCCGGGGCAAGTATGGAGGTATAGTCATCCCCCAGGCTATAGGAAAAAAGCTGCCGGCCGATCGGTCCCTGCGTGCCATAATCCAAGTTGTAGAGAATCTGAAATTCATCGCCATCCGGCGGGGCGGCGATGAGTGTTGAAGTTCCATCGCGAACCTCGATGGGTTCGCTGATTCGCAGAAACTGCTTTTCCGCCGGTTGTTCGACCATCCCGGCTTCCTGCAGCGCCTTGACATACAGGATTGAAGATCCGTCCAGACCTGGCATTTCCCCGCCGCTGACTTCAACAATGATGTTATCAATTCCCAGCCCGTGAAGTGCGGACATGCAGTGTTCTATGGTCTCAATGGAATCGGCCCCGTTGCGCAAGCTGCTGCGGCGGGCCCGTTTGGTGATATTGGATACCAACGCCGGAATGCGCACCGCCCGGCCTAAATCCGTACGCACAAACACAACGCCGTGGCCGGGAGGGGCCGGCCGGAACGTCGCCGTTACCTCTTCGCTGGTGAAAAGTCCCCGTCCAGATACGCTGACTTCACGAATGATGGTCTTTTGTGAGGGATTCAAGAGCGGCTATCCGTTGTTCAAGGTCACGCAACGTTGCCGGCAATCGAGGCAAACGATGCAAAGCTCGTAATTCCGAAAAATACTCCCGCCCAGTACGGGCGGGTGCGCCTACCAATTGGGCTTGCGGCTCCGCGTCGCCGGTGACGGCCGAAAATCCCGCCACCCTTACTCCCGGCCCCAAGGTCAGATGATCGGCAATCACCGACCCACCCCCCATTGTCAGATAGTCCCCACTCCGCACCGAACCGCCGATCGCAACATGGGACACCAAAATGGTATGGCGACCTAGGACAACATTATGGCCGACTTGTACTGAATTATCCAGTTTACTGCCCGCGCCGATGACCGTGTCGGCGAATTTGCCCCGATCCACCGTGGCGTTGGCACCGATTTCACAGTCGTCACCAATGGACACGCCGCCGATGTGGGGAATTTTCACATAGCGCCCGGCGGACAGGCGATAACCGAAGCCATCCGCACCAATCACGCAACCTGAATGCAATATCACCCGCTGCCCCAGAACACAGCGCTCCCGCACCACCGCCTGCGGCCATAAAAAGCAGTCTGCGCCTAATTCACTGTTTTGACCGACAAAGCCTTGCGCCATGACCACGGTGCGATCACCCAGTTTGGCCCCGGCTTCAATGACGGTCAGAGGTCCGATTCGCACATCTTTTCCCAGATGTGCCGCAGGGTCAACGATGGCCGTCGGATGCACGCCCACCGGCGGCAAAGCCGGTTTTATCGCCAGCTTATCCAGCACTTCGGCTACTGCCAGATCGGCGTTTTCCACCCAGATCAACACCTGATCCGGTCGTGCTTTTACCGGCAAACCCCGGCTGCAGATCGCGCCGCCCGCGGGACAACCGAGCATGTTTTTGGCCAGTTCCGGTATGCCTATAAAGGTCAAATGCCCGGCTTGGGCCCGATCGAATGCTTCCATGCTCTGGAACATTCGTGCCCCATCACCCTGCACCGTTCCCCGACACCAATTTGCCGCAGTTGCAGCTGAAAAAGCCATCAGATAAACCTCCCGCCGGGAACATTTTTCGCTTGCATCCGCATGACTGATCCTGCGGCTGGTTATTGCCCGTGGGTTTTTTCCCATTGCCGATTCATGATCCGCAGCAGTTGATCGGTGATATTGATCTCATGGGAAGCGTACAACACCTTGCGCGAACGAATTTCAACCATCAGCGCTTTGTCCGTGGCCACCGACGTGTCCATAGGTTCCTGCTGTAACACCAGTCCAATACCATGAGCCTTGGCATAAGCTTTGATCGCCGTGGTGATGTCGTGATAAAGTTTTTCCACCAGCAGGGCATGTTCAGAGCGAATTCTTAGTTGTGTGAAGTCAATAAATACGCGATAGGCCACTGTGGCTTTTTCCCATTTTTTTTCCTGGGCCTTGTATTCCGGCGTGCCAGGTTTCAGGGCGATGGTGCTTTGGGGGTTGAGCGGCTCGGCCAACTTCTTGAGCACCTGCTGCCTTTTGGCCTGCTCGGCTTTGAAATTCGCCAGCATCTTTTGGAGTTTGTCCGTTTGGGCGGTTTTCTCCTCCAGCCGGTCCGAAAGCTTGATGATATTCACGACGGCAATTTTAACTCCTGCGCTCGCTGGCACCGTACTCGCCATTCCTACCCCGGCTGATAATGCCGCCGCTCCAGCCAGAATTGCTGCCATCAGGGACTGTGTTATTTTGTTCATCGCATGACTCCATTACAAATCTAAAAATCAACCATTCTTTTTAATGGCACGCCGGATTAGCCAGACGCACCGCCGAAGGTATTCCGCATTTATTAACCGCTACCGGTGAAAAATTCAACGCTGCTTCGGGTTGGCAGGGCGACTGAGGCCATCGTCGCGGCGGGCATCCTCACATCGGCACTCCGAGCGCGAAGCTTACATATTCGATGTGGTCCTGCGGGCCATGCAGGAACGGATACGCAAAGTCAACACCCAGCGGCAAGGATCCCAAAAATGGGATAGTGATTCGGAAGCCAAAGCCCGCATCCGCCCGTATTTGCCCCAGGTGCACGTTGGATTCCACATCGCCGGTGTCCAAAAACACTACGCCCCGCAGCAATTTCTCATAAATGGGAAAATTGATCTCTTCTGTGGTGGTGGCCAGAAAATTACCGCCGACCGGGTCCAGAAGGGGCCCGACCCGCGGTGACACGCCCTGGTAGGTAAAGCCGCGCAGCGATCCAATGCCACCGGCATAAAATCGTTCGAAAAATACCGAATGTCCCCACGGGATAAAACCGGTTTCAGCATGCCATAAAAACACCGTCTTGCGATCAAAAAGGTCTTTGTAGATGGTGTGGTAGTACGAAAATGATAGATCGATTTTCGTGAAATCATACTGGCCACCCATGGCTCCATACTGTTCCAGCGAAGCTGCCGCCACCACGCCGCGGGTTGGAAAAATCGTACTGTTGGTGGTGTCGTACGCAATGCCGGGCTTGATGCTGGTAAGCAAATGCATACCCTGCTGGGCAAAAATCTGGGGTGCGGAATCCGGCTCGTTGGGGTTAAAACCGGGCGGGCCTACATCAGTGACACTGCTCGTCCCCACCTCTTCCACCCGAAACGCCGTCGTTACCTGAATGTGGTTGCCGAAGCGCCGTCCCAGAGTTACCCGGTCGCCCGCACGGTCTAAGTCGTAGGAGTTGAAGATTTCCGTGAAGTAATAGGCACTATTGCGAAAACTGTAGGGGCTATCCCACAAATAAGGCTCGGCAAAGGTCACCTTATATAACTGAAATTGCGTGCCTGGTTCGAGCAGCACCTGGAAAAACTGGCCATTTCCTTTGAAAGCCTGGCCGCGCATCAATTCTCCCAGCGAATGTGGCCAAGCCGTGATATCAAAATTCTGCTGCGAAAAGCTCACCTGTCCCAGCAATCCGGCACTGGTGGATACGCCCGCACCCACCATAAACCGTCCGGTCTGACCCTGCTGCAGGCTTACCAGGGCATTGCGGGTTTCCGGCTGATTGCCCACCGGCGTGATGGTGGCGTGCGGAAACAACTGCGTGTCCTTGATTCGGCTGATGGAATGGCGCACCGCCACAGTGTCATAGAGTTGGCCCGGATACATCCGCAGTGCCCTGCGCACCACGTGGTCCTGCACCTGGGTATTGCCTCGAATGATCACTCGACCCACGTGGTAAGACAGGCCCTGCGTAATATAAAACGTCAGATTGGCAATGCCGGGGTGCCGGGAATAACCGAACTTCGGGACCACGTGACTGTAAATGTAGCCCGCTCGGCCGTACATATCCGCCACTTGATGTTTGGCGGCTTCAATTAAATCCTGATTCCAGTACGTCCCGCTTTTAAGTCGAATCTTCGATATCAAGAGCGGGGTGGAAAAAAACGTGTTCCCCTGGAAATGAATCCACCCGATCCGATATCGCGTTCCAGCATGAATGATGTACTCCACCACCACGTGCCGGAGATTCGGCGAAAATTTCAGGTGATACGCCACCCGGCAGTCCAGATAGCCGCGCTTGACATAAAGCCGCCGAAAAGTGGTCAAGTCCGTGTTCAGATCGTTGTAGTCCAGCAGACCCTGCCGGATAAACCAGAAGTGCGACGATGTTTGCGCCTTGAAGTGCATGTACCAGTTGGGATAGGCGATATTGCCGATAAATCGTACGGCGGAGATAACGACCCTCGGGCCTTCTGTTATTTCATATCTGACCACACCGCGGGCCAACGCCTTTTTATCCAGGTTCACGCGGGCAAACAGATAGCCCTTGCGCCGGTACAGATCGCGGATGGCCCGCATATCAGTGTGGAAGATAAATGGATCAATGGGGCCTCCCACTTTGGCCACAATGAGCTCATGCAAAGCCCGGTCATTCACATGCCGATTACCCACCATCTCCACCGCTTTGATGCGAGGCCGTTCCTGCACAATATACCGTACGATGACCTGGTGATTGGCGGTGGGTATGATTTCCGCCTTGACCGTCTTAAACCGTCCCAGCGAAGCGATTGAACGCACATCCACATTCACCAGCGCCCGGTGATAGACGGCCCCGGGCAGGACCCGTATCTGATTTAAAATAGTCGTACGGTCTGAAGGCAGATTGCCGCGCAATTCCACCCGCGCCACGGGCCACCCCGAAAGCGGTCCCGGCGGGGTGATCTGATGATGGCTGGCTGGTTTGACCTTGGCAGGACGCGTTGTGACCGTAGCCGCCCGGACCATTTCCGTCGTTATCGCCAGGACTGCCAGACCCAGCAAAGCCACCAGTGCTGCACCTGCACCCATGGTTGGCCTTTCAGGCGTAGACCGCGAAGGCTTGTTGATGAGTTTGTTAAAGTCCATGGAGACCTTTTTTACTGTGCAACCCAACTGCTGAGCCTGCCACGGGAAAACAATTACCGCTTCCCGGCCCTGGGGCAGGTTCGTAGTGTACCGGCATAACGGGGAAAAGTGAATTCAAGCCGTCATCGAATGTATCCACCGTCACCGCGGCGTTGGAGCCGGGCACAGTGGATTGGGAGGTGGTGGTATCGCGATCACCGTGATCATCGGGGCTGGGTAATGGTACTTGGGATAGCCGGCCGGACCGGTTAATTCGGCGGCGACTTTTGTATCCGCCGGCGTCAAAAGTAAACGGACATCACCCTTGGGATTGTGAAGTTGGCCGGCCAGATATTTGTCGGCGGTGGCGCCGATGGCGAATTTCCAGGTGGTTACAGTGCCGGGTTTGGGATTCCATATCCTTGTTCCAAGCAGGTATAATTCACCGCCCTTCGCGATGGACCCAAATTGTGTTCCCAGGCCGCCACAGGCCCCCTTAACGATAAACCTGGCGGCCTTGAGCCTGCCGGATCCGGTATTCAACTTTGTAAGAAAGACATTAATTTTCCCGGCCCTTTGCCACGCCGCCCCGTTATTTTGAATTCGCAGACACAACCGGCTGACGCCAACCGCGGACACCGGAGGTGGCGAAAATTTCCCGGAGGCGGCATCCAGCACCGCAAATTCCCGGTATTTGCCGGAATTTTCGATGAGCATGTATTGTTCATCGCTACGGGTAACCTTCGCCCCTTCCACGTTGGTTGTTACCGATTGACGGCACGTGTAAACCGCCGGAGCGATCCGGACCGCTCCGGCGGGCACGCCGGTGGTCGCGAGTATGCCTTCCGGCACGGTTCGGGACCAGGGTTTTACGAAACGAACATGCTGTTTTTTGACGGCCACGTCTCCCTGATGAACGACTGGCAGGCTGCCAACCCAAGCTACTGGGCGCCGCCCGGCACCATCATCCCCAACAGCGAGCCGACAACTGATATCAAAAATAAGTACTTCGGCGGCGGCAGCTACACCGTGCCATAGCCGCCTGGGGGCAAGGTGTTGGGGGCAACGGCGGAACATTATTGGGGGTGCGGAAAAAAAGGCCTTGATCGAGCGGCTCCGGGGGTATCTCCAGCGCACCGTCTTGGCCTTGGGGACCTGGGCGATTTGGAGGCGGCCTTCCGTAAAGGCGTCGGCCGCGTCAACGGTCATCGCGATTACTCCACCGTCGGGGCCGGAGCTTGCGGCTGCAAGCCCCGTTCTTGGCGATGCCTAAGCAAAGCCGGTGATAACCGTTCACGGGGATCCGGTCGAGCAGGCTGGAAGCCCGCACCACAATGCGGGCCATCCCTCAAACGTAAATTTCGATGCGGTGCGCCGTTGCCCGGCCCCCCTAATCGGTACGGTCGTGAACGGCTACAAGCCGGTGTGAACCTTCAGGGACCAATGTTGACCGTGCGGCGCCGGCGCGGTTATTATTTGTCATGGTCGAAAATGGATTTTCGGCAGCGGACAAATCAGAGGTCTCAATCATGGATGATGAAAAACAACAACGTTCAATGAATCTGCCCTCACGTGTCGTGGTCACCTTGCGTGCCGGGGGAATTCTGGCGGTCGCCAATATCGTCTGCGCCATCATTATTGCGATGGCCTATGTGCATGTGCGGCAGCCCTCCAAAACCCTTAGCGTCACCGGCCAGGCCACAAAAAATATCAAATCCAATCTTATTATCTGGACTGCGCGGGTTACCGGTTCTAATGCCAATCGAGAAAAGGCTTTTGCGACATTACAGGCAGGAATGAAAATAACCCTGTCCTATCTGGCCTCCCGGCACATTGCACCGCGTAGCATTCAGGTTTCGTCCATCAGCAGCACCGTAAATTATCAACGCGACAAGCAGGGGCACCAGACTCACACGATAAGCGGCTGGGATTTGAGCCAGTCCGTTACCGTGACCAGTCATCAGGTTTTGCACGTGGCCCGGGTGGGGCGGCAGATCACCGATCTGATCAATCAGGGAGTGCAGATTGATTCCGATGCCCCCCAATATATCTATACCAAACTGGCCAGCCTGAAACTCGCGATGCTGGCCGCCGCGACCAGAGATGCCAAGGATCGGGCGACGCAGATTGCCGACAACGGTGGAGCTCGCATCAGTCGCCTGCTCGATGCTACTATGGGCGTGATGCAAATTGATCCAGCTTATTCCACGAATGTGTCGTGGCAGGGTAACGACGATACAACTTCCTACAAAAAAGTGGTTATTGCAGTCATTCACGCCGATTTTCTTTTAAAGTGATGGGTAGAAGCGGGTGTGCCGCCCACTGGCGTTGGCACTCCCTCCAGCGACGTGGAGGAAAATTGCCGTGCCGGAGCCGGCTGTGGGCGTGGCTTAACCGCAACCTTGACAGGTGTGGGGTGGTGTTTTAATTTACGCCAAGGCCTCAGGACACCTCCATAAAGAGCGAAAATGCTGCGTTTCGACAACTGGCAAAGGCGGATCAGTCGCGAACCACTCTATGGATTGACCAATCCGCGTGTGCTGTTTGGTATGATTCTGGCTGCCGCAGTTTGCTGGCGACTGTTGGAATACGCGCTGCGGTATCCCGTATTTCTCGATGAAGCGAGCGTCGGGTTGAATATCCTTGGACGGGGATATGAGGGGTTAACCAGGCCACTGAATAACGATCAGGTGGCGCCACTGCTTTTTTTGTGGGTGGAAAAATGGATATCGCAGGTGTTCGGCTGTTCGCTGGATGCCCTGCGGCTTGTTCCCATGTTGGCGGGCTTGACGGCGGCCGGCTTGTCTTATGCTGTGAGCCGACGCTTTCTGGCACGTCGGGCGGCGGTGATTGCAGCGGGTCTGGTGGCCTGTTCGTTAACGGTGGTCGAACTTTCCGACATGCTCAAGAGCTATTCTCTGGATTTGCTGGCGGCCAGCGTGGCATTGCTGTTGGTAACGAGTTGGAAACGCTCAGGCTATCATAGTCTCTGGCTGTTGGCCTTGGCGGTGTTTGCGCCGTTGTCGCTGGGGTTTTCATTTCCGATAATATTTGTACTGGTTTCAGTTGCGGCTGCGGTGGGTTTGGAGATTATCCGTCGGCGAGTCTGGAGGCAGATCGTGCCGGCGCTGGTATTTTATTGTGCTGTTGCCGGGAGTTTTCTATCTGATTACGTGCTGGTTATTCACGGGCAGGCCAGTTTTACGCATCACACCATGCAAAAGGTGTGGAGCAAGGCCTTTCCACCTCATCATGCTATAGCGTTGATCCTGTGGCTGTTGAAGGGGGCCGGGTCAACCATGATGACTTACCCGTTTGGTGGTAAGGGTGGCATCGCCTATGCGGTAACGGCACTGGTCATCGTGGGCGTGTGGCATTTCATAAGAACGCACCGTTACACCGAACTGGTTCTGCTGGCCGGGCCATTTGCAGCTACCTTTGGCGCGGCATGGTTGCATTTGTATCCGTTTGCGGGCAAGGCGCGGGTGGAGCAACACCTGGTTCCGTCTATTGCAATATTGGCGGCCGCCGGGTTGATGAGCCTGCTGGCGCTGGTATCGCGGACAGGTAAAAATTTGGCAGTAGTCCGCGGCGGACCTCTGGTGTGGTCGGGTCTGCTGATAATCCTGGCGGTGGTGAGTATGGGTATTGATACCGTGCATCCTTACCGGTGGGTGGGTGCACAGGTGGCCAGAACAGAGGTGCGAACGGTCCTGCGCCGCGCCACGGATGGCGGCAGAATTATTTTTTGGAGTGATGGCACCGGGCAATCCAGGGAATTGCTGTGGTACTTAACAGTGCAGCGACAGGTGGCATGGTCTACGGTGGCGAATCCAACCTGGTTGGCATCTGCAGGACATGGCATCTGGTTGTTAACGGCCACGCAAAATCCGGTTCGCGTGGGGGAACTGCGGCATCGGTTTGTCCCCGCCCAGGAGCATATTCAGATTATTGCTGGCCGTAAGCGGCGCTTACGGCCAGGATGGCCTCCGGGTTACTGCCAGATTTTTCATCTCGTTGCGCTACCACGGCCGAGGTGACCGGGTCCGCATCGGTTTATCTTTTTGGATAAATCCATTATCTTTTTGAAAGTATTGTATTTAAGGAGTTGAATTGAAAATTCATGAATATCAGGCTCGCGAGCTTTTGGCTAAGGCGGGCATTGCGGTTCCGCCGGCCCGGGTGGTCGAATCAGCGGCCGAGGTGGCTGCGGCGTTTAACGCCAATGCCGTGCCGTTGCAGGTGGTCAAGGCTCAGGTATTTGCCGGCGGACGAGGCAAGGCAGGTTTTGTGAAACTGGTGAAATCGGCAGCCGAGGCGCAGGTGGCGGCGGATTTCATGTTCAAAAATCGTATGGTCAGTGTGCAAACTGGTCCGGAGGGGATTGCGGTAAAAAAAGTGCTCGTTGCCGCCGCAGTGGATATTGCCCATGAATACTATATGGGGCTGGTGTTGGATCGCGCAAAGGCGATCGTAAGCGTCATCGCATCCGCCGAAGGCGGGGTGGAAATTGAAACGGTGGCCCACCAGCGACCGGAGGCCATTATACGCGAAGCTTTGCATCCAGCTTTGGGTTTGCAGGGGTTTGCGGCACGACGGGTGGCCGGACGGCTGGGCTTCACCGGCCGGCAGGCGTCTGAAGTGTCGCAGTTGCTGCTTAAATTGGCTGCGCTGTACGCTCAATATGATTGCTCCATTGTAGAAATCAATCCGTTGGTATTGACCAAAGATGGTAAAGTGCTGGCGATTGATGCCAAGATCAATTTTGATGACAGCGCGTTGTTTCGCCATCCGGATATTCTGGCGCTGGCAGATCCGGCGGAACATGATCCATTGGAACTTCGCGCGGCCAAGGCCAATCTTAACTACATCAAGCTGGATGGTGATATTGCGTGCCTGGTAAACGGGGCCGGATTGGCGATGGCTACGATGGATGTGGTGCAACTGAATGGCGGCAAGCCGGCCAATTTTCTCGATGTTGGTGGCGGTGTAAAGCCTGAGGGGGCGGTGGAGGCCTTTCGAATACTGCTCTCGGACAGCAAAGTTCGGGGTGTTCTGGTGAATATTTTCGGGGGTATTGCCCGCTGTGATCTTATTGCCGAAGCTCTGATTTCCGCGGGGCGGGAAGTGGGCTTCAAGGTGCCGGTGGTGGTGCGGCTGGAAGGCACGAATGTCCAGGCCGCCAGAGACATACTGGCCGGGGCCCGCAGTGAATTGCCGACGCTGCAAAGTGCAATGGACCTTAACGATGCGGCCAGGAAAATTGTCGCGGCCACAAGATAATCAAGCTTTGGACGAACCATACGCCCAACGCGGAACTGGAGAATAAAAAACATGTCGATTTTGGTGGATAAAAATACCCGGGTCATTTGCCAGGGAATAACCGGTGGCGGCGGGGGGGCATTTCATACCAAAGGTTGCCTGGATTACGGCACCAAAATGGTGGGTGGAACCAGCCCCGGCAAGGGTGGCACCAAAGATGCCAATGGTCTGCCCATCTTTGATACCGTGGAACAGGCACGTAAGGCCACGGGTGCGGATGCGACCATGATTTTTGTGCCTCCGCCGTTTGCGGCAGATGCCATATGTGAAGCAGCGGCGGAAGGCATTCGGCTGATTGTGGCCATTACGGAAGGTATTCCGGTACTGGATATGGTGCGTGCGAAAAAGTTTCTGGCGGAATTCGGCGATCAGGTTACACTGGTGGGTCCCAACTGTCCCGGTGTTATTACGCCCGGGGAGTGTAAGATCGGCATCATGCCCGGCTACATTCATACTCCGCCGGCACCGGGTAAACGGCGGGTGGGCATTATCTCTCGATCGGGCACGCTGACCTATGAAGCGGTATGGCAAACCACGCAATTGGGCTGGAGCCAAAGCACGTGTGTGGGCATCGGGGGAGATCCGGTGAAGGGGCTGGATTTTGTCGAAGTGCTGGCTATGTTCCAGGCGGATGCGCAGACCGATGCCATTATCATGATCGGTGAAATCGGTGGTACCGCGGAAGAAGCCGCCGCCGATTATGTCAAAAAACACGTGACCAAGCCGGTGGCCGGTTTTATAGCCGGACGCACCGCGCCGCCGGGCAAGCGCATGGGGCATGCCGGTGCGATTATCAGTGGCGGTGAAGGTACGGCGGAAAGCAAAATTCAGGCGATGCGTGCGGCGGGCATCATTGTGGCGGATTCGCCGGCGGATATCGGCCAGACGTTGAATATGGCTATGCGGGGGTGAATAAATGGATGGCCCACAGGTTAAAGCACTGGCCCACCGTTTGAGTGTGGCGGTCTGGGGCCATCGGGTGGACCGCGTTGACGTGCCCGTGGATCGCTGGCAGGCCAATGTGCTGCTCAAGCATTGCGCCGGACACCGCGTTCTTCGGATCTATTCGCATGGGTGCTGGCTGATCTGGAACTTTGAGCACGGCGTGAGTTGGCTGTGTTATCCGGTGCGGCGCTGGAGTTGGGAAATTCTCAAGGCCGGCGGCACTTTTATCCGTGAGCCTATGGCCTGGGTTGCAGGTGCAACCACCGTTGCTGCCCGCTCGCGCGGCAGGCCGCTGATCCGCAGCCGGCTTGATGATGGCCGCGAAATCGTACTTTCCGGGCGTCCTCTTTTTTTAACCTTGCTCACGCCTGAATTGTGGCGACATCCCCATCTGGCGGACATTGGTCCGGATCCTCTGGCCGACGAATTGTCGATGGCGGATTGGCGTTTTCGATTGCGGCTTTCCGAAAAATCCACCATCGCCCGCGCTCTACTGGATCAACGCGTGATGGCGGGAATCGCCAATCCGTGGAAGTGTGAAATTTTGCACGCCGCCGGGGTGCATCCCGCGACACGTGCAATCGCTTTGAATAGCGGACAGATTCAGCAACTTGCGGTGGCCGCACAGGCCTGCCTGACGAAAGCGTACCGGCATTATCTTGGTGATGAGCAGCCGGGCCGGCTGTGCGCCGTTTATGATCGCGCCGGCGAACCCTGCCCGACCTGTGGCACCGCCATTACGGTGGATCGCAGTGGCCGTGATGGCCATTGGACCTGGTATTGTCCGAAATGCCAGCGGGCGGATGGTGAAGCGCTGCTGTTTGACGACTGGTAAGCTCTGTACGTGGTGCTGGCAAGCGTTCGAGGGCGTCGCGGATTGAGCCTGCCGTCAATGCATGGCACCGGGGCGTCCGGGTGGTGCTGCCGGAGGAGGGGGCGTGGTTGACTGTTCTGTTGAGTCATGGAGTTTGCTTGTGGCCTGGGGAGGACCGCCCGGGCTTTCAGTTACTGCCAACGGGTGCGATGGCGCTTGGCCTTCCAGTTTCTCCCGCTGGATGGCCTGATAAACTTCCTTGCGGTGGACGGGAATTGTATTGGGGGCATTAATGCCCAACCGCACCTTATCTCCGCGGACATCCACCACGGTGATTTCGATGTTGTCACCAATCATAATGCTCTGATCTCTCTGCCGTGAAAGTACAAGCATTGCCTGCTCCTTGGCTGACGAAATTAAAATCCCTGAGTTACATGGCGGTAGGAAACCGCCTTCTTGTACTCACCCTCCTTGCATGGAGGGCTATGCACCTGTTCACATTATAGCGCCGGCGGAATCAATATTCCGTCTGTCAATACTGTTATCGGGCTTTTGGCTTGGTTGGGCCAGTTTTTCCGGCTAAGGCTGTTTCAGAAGGGCAGTTAGGCCGGTATTTTGAAAATCAGCGCAACGAAAAACCGCTGCCCAAAGACCCGATCAAATTAGCCGGTTATAAAGGTATTTACAGTTGCGAGTGCGATTTCCGGCGTTTTTCAATCCTGGCCAAGTAGGAGCGGCTCTCGGATTCATCTAGGCGTGAATCAACCATCTGTTTTCCGCGGCACCTCCTTACTGCACTCTGGGTGCGCTCATCCACACCTCATTATCGGTTAAATTTGTGGGAAATGCAAGTCCAGATCGAGCAATCGAGCCGATTGAGTTATGCCCAAGGCCGATAAGGACATGGGTTGAATACCGAGCTGACAAAGGCTTTACCCGCAGTGGGTCTGTGCCATTGGAAGATCAGCGGCTTTCGCATCGGATTTTCAGCTTTTTCCCATATTCTTACCCCGGCGTCACTCGGCGCAGATATTCGTTGCACTGTAGCGTGCTTTCCTGATGTTTCAGTCTGGGCGCAGGACTACTGCACCTGGGTATAACGAACGCACCGGACAAGATGATCATTGACCAAACCCGCCGCCTGCATGAATGCATAGCAGATGGTGGTACCCACAAACGTAAATCCTCGCGATTTGAGATCACTGCTGAGCATATCAGATTCTCGGCTGCGCGTGGGTATGTCACCAGGTCGCCGGCAATGATGGACTATGGGTTGGCCGTTGACAAACCGCCAAAGATAGGTATCGAAGCTGCCGAATTCCTCCTGCACCATCAGGAAGGCGATGGCATTGCGAATCGCAGATTGAATCTTAAGTCGGTTGCGAATGATCGTCGCATCCTGAAGCAGCCGATGAACGTCGTTCGCATCAAAACGAGCTACTTTTTGCGGATCGAATTGCGCAAAAGCCCGACGATAAGCCGCGCGCTTTTGCAGAATGGTTTCCCAACTCAACCCGGCCTGGGCACCATCCAGCACGAGGAACTCAAAAAGCTTTTGATCATCGTGCAGGGGCACACCCCATTCAGTGTCGTGATAGGCGATGCTTAAATTGTTCTTGGGCCAAGGACAGCGCCGCGATTGGTCTTGTGGTAGATTTTTGTTCATCTTGAGACTCCGGTTATGGTCATCGGTGGAACTCAAAGCCACTTTCAGTTCACGGCATTATCGGTGAGGTTGCCTTGTCTTCAAGAGGCCCTTCACATCCACGGCGTGTTGTACTTTCGTATAGCCGGGGATGCCATCCACGATAATCTGCGGGGGCGATCACGGTGGTGGCCAGAGGGCTGTAGGTCATGGCGATTTTCACATGGCTCGCCCCGGGTCGCGTTGATCCTCTGCGGCAAGTGGGGTTGGCACTTTCTGGCACCGGCGCAAACGCCATAACCTGTGCCACGATGCTCGCCTTGACCTTCAGGAAGCATAAACCGTCACCAGTTTCTCGACAAAATGGCGGGTCAAGACGTCAGAGGAGAACGGGAATCGTCAATGACCGGTATATCGACAGAATTACCGCGCCGCGATTATAATAAATTTGATTGTCGTTGTTGGAGCTGATCGTGGCTGAATTAGTCCTTATTCCCCGGCCGAGACAGGTATCGCCATCCGGTGGAACATGGCCATTGCCTGAGGTGGGCACAATTTCCCTGAACTTCCGTGATGACGCGTTGCGAGCTGCCGCACTGCGATTGCGTGGCAGTCTGCCACGAGATCGCGCCAAGACGTGGCATATAGCCACACTGGAACATCCGTTAAATAAAGCCCGGGAGATTCATTTACGGCTGGATGCCAGCATCAGCCATCCGCAGGGCTACGAGATCCATATTGAAGAAGATGGCGTAACGGCTCTTGCGGCCACGCCGCAAGGCGTGTTTTATGCTGTGGAAACCTTAATACAAATTGCCCGGCAGTCCGGGGAAAAGTGGGTACGCGTCAAAATTCGGGATGAGCCGGTGTTTGAACGCCGCGGTTTCTATCACGATATTTCCCGCGGCAAAGTGCCGAAGCTTTCCACCATCCTGACCTTGATTGATGATCTGGCGGCACTGAAAATTAATGAGTTCCAGCTCTACATTGAAAACGTGTTTGCTTTTCAAAAGCACCCGGATATGTATGACGATACCGATGCTTTAAGTGCCGAGGAAATATTGGAAATCGATGCCGCCTGCCGGGCCAGGTTCATTGATTTTGTCCCCTCGATCAGCTCCCTTGGGCACTTTGAAAAAATTCTGCAGCGGCCGGCGTACCGGGCACTGGCCGAAGCAGGTCCGGATGCGGATCCGTGGTCGTTGTGCCCAACAGATCCCGGGGCCAAAGCGTTGCTGGGAGAAATGTATGCGGAATTTCTCCCCAACTTCAGCAGTCCACAGGCCAACATCTGCTGCGATGAATCGTGGGATCTGGGCAAAGGTCGCAGTGCGGCCCTGGCGGAACAGATCGGCATTGGCCGGGTCTACCTTCAATGGGTGCAGTTTTGTGATTCGCTCGCCCGCAGGCACGGCAAACGTATTCAGATGTGGGGAGACATTATCTTGAACTATCCGTCGCTGGTGCCGGAACTGCCGCCCGATGCCACGGTGCTGGAATGGGGCTATGAATGGGATCATCCATTTGACAAGGATGCGGCCTTATTTGCCTTATCCGGGCGCAGATTTTATGTTTGTCCAGGCACATCATCCTGGAATTCCATTGCGGGCCGTACGGAAAATGCCTTTGCCAACATGCGCGCAGCCGCCGAAGCCGGGGTGACGCATCGTGCAGCAGGCTTTTTAAATACGGATTGGGGTGATGGCGGCCATCAACAGATGCTTTCGGTGAGCTACCTCCCGATGGCCTTTGGTGCGGCGGTTTCGTGGAATCCGTCGGATACCGCCGACCGGCAGGTCATCGCGGCAGCATCGCTGCATGTTTTTCAGGCGGACTCGGCGGAATTCGGCCGGGCTGTCGCGGACCTCGGCGATGTGCACAGGCATATCTCCCGCGAGCGTATTCACAATGCGGCGCTGGAATATCTGCTGTTTCGCGAGCCTTGGAACCAGACCAAGTGCCTGGATGGTGTGAAACCAGCTGGGCTGATAACACAACTTAAACGCGTGGGCATGCTGCGCAAAAAAATTGCCGCCGCCACGCTTCATCGGCCGGATGGAAAACTGATTCGCGATGAACTGGTGTTTAGTGCCGATACCATTGGGCATGTCCTGGAGCGCACGCAGGCCCGTTTGGCCAAGCCAGCCAAAGAGACCTTTGAGGTTCAGGCCCGGTTCCGGCGGCTCTCGGAGCAGGCCGGCAAACTATGCCGGGATTTCAAGCGACTCTGGGCGGCCCGTAACAGGCCTTCGCAAGGGGAAGCCACTCTGGCGCATTTTTTGGCTGTGCGCCGGGAATACTGGTTCCGAATGGCCAAATACAAGAAGTCGCGCCGCGGAAAGTCCGCCGCGCAGGATTTTGAAGTCTGATAAGGAAACGTGCATTTATGTCATTATTAGTAACCGGTTCCATCGGTATTGATACAGTAAAAACGCCCCACGGCCAGGTGGGCAATGTGCCGGGCGGGTCCGCTATTTATTTCAGTTGGGCCGCGGCCATGTTTGGCAAAGTACGCCTGGTGGGTGTGGTGGGTGACGATTTTCCCCGAAGTTTTGAATTTTGCCTCAAACATCCCAACATCGACATCCGCGGGTTGGAGCGCCGCCGCGGCAGCAAGACCTTCCGTTGGAGCGGCCGCTACGACGCCACCATGAACGAGGCGCAAACCACGGCTGTGGATCTGAACGTTTTGGCGGAGAAAGCTCCGGTCATTCCTGCCGCGTTTGCTGACAGTACGATGGTATTTCTGGCGGCTACGCATCCAGCATTGCAGATGCAATTGCTTTCGCAGGTGAAAAAGCCGCGGTTGGTGGTAGCGGATACCCGCGATCTGTGGATCAAAAATTATCGGGCGGACCTGATGAAGAGCCTCAAATCGGTTGATGGCCTGGTGCTCAATGATCTGGAAGCGAGACTGCTGACTGATAAGGTGAATCTGGTGGCAGCACTTCATGATATTCGCAAGTTGCTTCAGAAGAGCGGTCCCCAACTGGTAATTATCAAAAAGGGCGAGCATGGATGTCTGGCATCATACGAAGGCTCCCTGCTGGCGATGCCGGCATATCCCACGACCGACGTTGTGGATCCGACCGGTGCGGGCGACAGCTTTGCGGGAGGCGTGTTAGGCTGCCTGGCTGGAAAGAAAACCTGGAGTCTCGGCAGTTTGAAAGAGTCGCTGGTGGCAGGTACGGTAATGGCCAGTTTCACCATCGCCGATTTTTCCCTGGGCGGGTTGCGCAAGGCTACACGCCAACAGGTGCGGGACCGGCTTGGCAATATGCGAAAAATGCTTAGCGCTTACTGAACTGAAACGCCCGGCGTGCTCCACGCAGGCCGTACTTCTTACGTTCTTTCATGCGGCTATCACGCGTAAGGAAACCGCCATCGTTGATCGGCTTGCGCAGCGCCGAATCATAAAGTGCAATAGCCCGCCCCAATCCCTGGACTACAGCTCCGGCCTGTCCGGTAAATCCACCGCCCTGCACATTGACAAAGACATCAACCGATGTGGACAGATTAACGGCAACCAGGGGTGCGCGCACCATTTTCTGATCGCGAACTTCGGTAAAATAGCCATTGGCATCACGATCATTGACGATAAATTTTCCTTCTCCCGCGACTATGCGAACCCGCGCCACCGATGTTTTACGTCGTCCGGTACCCAGGAAGAAGACTTTTCCGCCAATCACCACTCTGGAGCGAGCGGCAGCCGCTGAGGGAGCGGCCGAAGTTGCGTCAGTTGTAGGAGTTGCTTCGACTTTCATGAAAACCTGCCTTGCTATAGAGGTTGATGACCGTTATTTTCCATTAAAATCTGGGGATATTCTTCCACCTTGACACTTCGCCGACGTTTACAAAACCAGCGTTTCGGGACGCTGAGCGGCATGGGGATGATCCGCATTTTTGTAACATTTAAGCTTGCGGAGCATCTGCACACCCATGGTGGTTTTAGGCAACATTCGCCGGACGGCCAATTCAAAAACAGTATTGGGATGGCGGTCCAGCAGGTCCCGCATGGAAGTTACCTTGCGGCCGCTGGTATAATAGGTGTAGTAATCGTATTCACGCTGTTGAAGTTTGCGTCCGGTGACTTTAATTTTGCTGGTGTTGATCACCACAATAAAATCACCTACGTCAACGGTGGGAGTATAAATGGGTTTATGCTTACCCATGAGTCGTACCGCTACTGCGCTGGCCAGACGGCCAAGGGTTTTGTCCGTAGCGTCCACCACGTACCAGCGGTTATCGGTATGGCCGACACGCGCCAAGGTGGTTCGTCCCGCTGATCGAGAAATTCGTCGAATTGGCTTTTCCGCAATTGCTGTCATGGGTAAGGTACTCAACTTAAATCCAACCACCAAATCAGCCCGGGCGTTTCCACCGCCTTGGCTATGCTATTGATGCCACATTCTGCAGCGACGTTCGCTTGCGATCGGCATCCATCACGCAGACAATTCTCAATCTGCCGCGACTTTTTTTCACTTCTGCAGCCCGCTGGGCTCAGGTGGCCATCCCAGCAGGATGGGCAACCGTGAAAACCTCAAATTTTAACCGTTCCGTCAGAAATGTCAAACATGCTCCAACGGGGCTTTGGTTCCGCATTGAAGCATATAGGCGGTGGGTGGCAAGAACCGCGTTACTCCAGATTTTGTGGAGGGGGGCGGCACTGGATCTTCAGACGCTGGCAATCTTTGCCTGCCATTTGGTACAGAATGCCGGGGGCCCGGTTATGCTTCCGGCGGACTTCAGGCAGCGGCATCTTCTCCAGAAGGCGTTCGTCCAATCTTGGTGGCTGCCGGGAGTTTTGAGTCTCTTTGCCTGCTGTATGTGACTTGGCCAGTGCTTACGTTTAGCCACTAAGTTGTTGTGGGCTGAATTGGCGAAGTTCGTGCATCACCCTGGCCAAAGCGGATGGTCCATCGGTCATGCGCCGATAGAGCTCATAGAGGTGGTTGTATGGAGCTACGTTGGCAGGGTTCGGATTGTAGACCAGGTCGGTGCGTTGGCGGGCCATGGCCCGGATAATTTGCGTCATGCTGGAGTAGCCGGTGGTGAATTCGCCGGCCGCCATGCAGCCCAGGATGGCCGCCCCGAGAGCCACGCTCTGCTGACTTTCCGCCAGGCTGATGCGGCAGTTGAGCACATCTGCATAAATTTGCATGAGCAGGGGGGATTTTGCGGGCAACCCGCCACCGGCCACCAGGCGTTGTACCGGTACGCCATTTTCGACCAGCAGTTCTACGATCCAACGCACGCCGTACGCTGTGGCCTCCATCAAGGCTCTGTAAAGCTGTGCCGGCTGCGTAGTCAGAGACAAACCGATAAAAGCCCCGCTTAAGTGACCATCCATCAAAGGAGTGCGGCAACCATTAAGCCAGTCCACCGCCAGCAGGCCGTGACTGCCGGGGGCAAGTGCCGCCGCCTGCTGGTTCATCTCTTCATGGGTGGAGCCTGCGGTACGTATCATCCAGGCCAGCGAATCTCCGACGCTCGCCTGGCCGGTTTCATAACCGAAGCTGCCGGGCAGAATACCATCTTCAACCACGCCGGCCACCCCCGGCACATGGTGTTCATGCGAGGAATTCATAATATGGCAAGAGCTCGTTCCGATGACCATCACCAGCGTATCATTTTCGCACACGCCCGATCCGGGCAGACCCGCATGGGCATCAATAATAGCCGTGCTGACCGGTATCCCTGGCGGAAGCTTTAGCAACGCTGCAGCCCCGGCGGACAGCAGGCCGGCCCGCTGTCCCGGGGCGCTCAGGCGGCCTGGCATTTTGGCAGCGACCACGTCGGTCAGGTGTGGATGCACGGCGGCAAAAAATTCGGGCGATGGAAAACCGGATTGTTTGCTCCAACATCCTTTGTAGCCCGCCTGGCAGGTTGACCGTACCAGATCGCGGATGTGACATTGCGGCCAGGGCCCGGCGGTGAGCTGCCACACCAGATAGTCTCCGGCTTCCAGCCACACTTGGGCGGCGGCATAAACCTGCGGTGCCAGTTCGAGAGTTTCGAGGATTTTCGGGAAAAACCATTCCAGTCCGATCGTGCCGCCATAGCGGGCCAGCCAGGGTTCGCGGCGTTCTTGGGCCACGGCGTTGAGCCTGTCGGTCTGATGCTTGGCCCCATGGTGTTTCCATAACTTGGGCCAGGCCAGTGGTACCTTTTGAAATTGAGGCAGCATGCACAGCGGCGTGCCATCGTTGAGTGTCGGCAGCATGGTACAACTGGTGAAGGCCACACCCATGCCCACGATTTGGTTAGGATTGATTTTGGCGGCTGCCACGGCTGCGTGACAGGCCTGGGCTAAATTCAGTAACCAGTCCTGCGGGTGTTGCAGGGCGTAGTCGGGCGGAAGATTTTGGCCGGTGGTGACCAGTGTGCGGTCCATCACGCCGTGTGTATAACGCTGGTCGGCCTGGCCGACAATGTGGCCGGTGGCAATATCAGCAACGACCACGCGCACGGATTCTGTGCCGTAATCAAAACCCAAACTGTAACGTTTGTCGTTAGTCATAGTAAGTAGCTCCAAACCCGATTTCACCCACGATGTCGCGGTAGTTATTCACCACGGCCATGCAAGCCGCGGATCGATTTGCGACATAGGTGTATGGCCTGCATAGTGTAACGATTCCAAAACCAACGACAACGCCATGGGTTGGTCTCGCCGGAGGGTGTGGGAAAATCTGGTAACGATCGGCCCTGCACATTTCCACCGGTCTGCCGGAGGCGGACCGACCGTCCGGCAAACGCCCGTTGGCCTGGCTGTACAGGGGCAGCGCGGTAATTTAGAGCCATGTCGAGTCACCTGGCCGGACGCAATTGACGCATTTTCCCATGATTGCTAAAATCCCCTGTCGGCAAAAAATGGTGAACGTTTATTTTCACAATGCGTCAACCATTTTGGAAGGTGTGGCGGTGCTGATATTTCGGCACAATACAGGAATAAATAATGGCGGAACCCGTTTCCATTCTTGAACATAAAGGTTTTGGAGTCACGCAACGGAGGGATAACTGGTGGGTCAAGCCGCTGCTGGTGTTTATCGGGTTGTCCGCGTTTGGCGTGTATTCCACCTGGGCGGCCTGGCAGGGCGATAATTTTCTTTTCACCGGTCACGGGGCGTATTACCTTTCGCCCTTTTATTCACCGCAGGTACAGTCGTGGTTTGGTCTGCATCTGCCGTTCTCATTTGCCTTTTTGATTTTGTGGATACCGCTGGGTTTTCGGGCGACATGTTATTATTACCGCAAAACTTATTACCGGGCGTTTTTCCTGGATCCAGCGGCATGTGCGGTAGGCGAGCCGAAACACCGGCACTATCATGGGGAACGCAAATTTCCCTTCATTTTACAAAATATACACCGGTACTTTTTTTACCTCGCCACGATTGTGCTGCTGTTTTTGTGGTATGACGCGGTGCGGGCATTTCTTTTCCGGGGTGCGGCGGGACACCTGCATTTCGGGGTAGGCGTGGGGTCGCTGGTGATGCTGATCAATATCATAGCGCTTTCCGGGTTCAGCTTCGGTTGCAATTCGCTGCGTCACCTGGTGGGTGGCAAACTGGATTGTTTCAGTTGTTCGCGGACGGCCCGGGCGCGTTACAAAATATGGGGCAAGGTATCAATTCTGAATTTACGGCACGCAGAATGGGCCTGGGTAAGCCTGTTTTCAGTGGGGCTGACGGATCTGTACATCCGGCTATGCTCTGCGGGAATATTGCATGATGTGAGGTTATTTATAATCAAGTGAATGATAAATACGAAACACACGAACATGATGTCATCATTATTGGAGCCGGCGGAGCGGGGTTGCGGGCGGCTATTGAATGCTCCGCCTCCGGTCTGAAAACCGCAATGATCTGCAAGTCGTTGCTGGGCAAGGCCCATACCGTGATGGCTGAAGGTGGAATTGCCGCTTCGCTGGCCAATGTGGATTCCCAGGACAACTGGCAAACGCACTTTCAGGATACTGTTTTCGGCGGCAAATACCTCAATAACTGGCGCATGGCGGAACTCCACGCGCGGGAAGCTCCGGAACGCGTGCGTGAACTGGAACGCTGGGGTGCGGTTTTTGACCGCACGCCAGAGGGTAAGATTCTGCAGCGGGCCTTTGGCGGTCATACGTATAAACGGCTGGCCCATGTGGGTGATCGCACGGGGTTGGAACTGATCCGCACCCTTCAGGATAAAGGTATTCACCAGGGAATTGATGTCTTCATGGAATGCACTATCACCCGGCTGCTCAAGGACGGCGACCGGGTGTGCGGGGCCTTTGGGTACTGGCGGGAAACGGGACGGTTTGTGGTATTTAAGGCCAAGGCCATTGTGCTGGCCACCGGCGGCCTGGGGCGGTGTTACAAAATTACATCGAATTCATGGGAAGGGACCGGCGATGGGCACGCCCTGGGTTTCGATGCGGGTGCGGAACTGCTGGATATGGAATTTGTGCAGTTTCATCCCACCGGCATGGTCTGGCCGCCGGGCGTGCAGGGATTGCTGGTGACGGAAGCGGTGCGTGGTGAAGGCGGCATGCTTCGCAACAACAAGGGCGAGCGCTTCATGGAAAAATATGACCCAAAGCGCATGGAGCTGTCGACCCGTGATGTGGTGGCGCGGGCCATTTATACCGAAGTTAAGGATGGCCGGGGATCGCCGCACGGCGGATGTTTTCTGGATATTTCGCATCGCGGCGCTGAATACGTGAAAAAGAAATTGCCGAGCATGTATCATCAGTTCAAAGAACTGGCCGATGTGGATATTACGCGGGAACCCATGGAAGTTGGACCGACCTGTCATTACGCCATGGGAGGACTTAAGGTCGCTGCGGACAACGGTGCCACCGGCGTTCCCGGCTTGTATGCGGCGGGGGAGTGTACAGGTGGCATGAACGGGGCCAATCGGCTGGGCGGGAACTCGCTTTCGGACCTGCTGGTGTTTGGCCGGCGGGCGGGCATGGGAGCGGTTGAATACGCCAGGGCAGCTCCGGCACCAAAAACGGATGACGTGGAGATTGAAATCGCGGCGGCCGAGATGACCGGTTTCTTCGGCCGCTCCAACCCCGAAGATCCCTATAAGTTGCACCTGGATCTGCAAAATGCCATGCAAGGTTTGGTGGGAATCTTCCGCGAGGAAAAAGATTTGACCGCTGCCATTGCCAAGCTGGAAGAATTCAAGCAACGGGCCAAGAATGTGGGCGTGGTGGACGGGCAGCGGATGTTCAATCCTGGCTGGCATCTGTGCCGGGACTTACGCAATATGCTCATCTGCGCCGAGGCCATTACGCGTGCGGCGCTGCTGCGGCAGGAAAGCCGCGGGGCACACAGCCGCATCGACTTTCCCAAGTATGACGATTATTGGGGTGAACATAACATTGTGATAAAAAAGGGTGGCCAAACCATGAAAGTGGAGCGGTGTTCCGTGGTGAAGACGGCGGAATTGCAGCCGCTGGTGGATGATAAAAAAGCCAAGGAGAAGAAATGAGCCGGCGCACGTTCAAGGTTTGGCGCGGTGATCCCAATGGCGGAGCCTTTGTGGATTACCAGGTGGAGGTTCAGGAAGGCATGGTGGTGCTGGATGCCATTCATCAGATTCAACGGGAGCAGGCTCCGGATCTGGCCTGCCGTTGGAATTGCAAAGCCGCCAAATGCGGTTCGTGCAGTGCGGAAGTCAATGGCAAGCCGCGGCTGATGTGCAAGACCCGCCTGGATGCCCTGCCGACCGCTGAAACCATCACTGTTTCGCCGATGAAAACGTTTCCGGTTATCCGCGATCTGGTGACGGATGTATCGTGGAATTACACGGTGAACAAAAAGATTCCGCCTTTTACACCGGGGGCCGATGCCACGTTCTTGATGCGTCAGCGCGATGTAGATCGCGTGCAGGAATTCCGCAAGTGCATCGAATGCTTTTTATGCCAAGATGTATGCCACGTTCTGCGCGAACACGATCTGAAACCGCAGTTTTTCGGCCCGCGTTTTCTGGTTCGCGTGGCCAGCCTCGAAATGCACCCCATGGACACTCTGGACCGGCTGAAATTGCTCAAGGATGAAGGTGGTGTAGGACTGTGCAACATCACCAAATGCTGCACGGAGGTATGCCCCGAAGAAATTCACATCACGGATAATGCCATTATCCCGCTGAAGGAGCGCGTGGTCGATAAATATTACGATCCGCTGCGCATTGTGTTGCGCGTGCTCATGGGCACTGGTCAAGACGGTGGGGCGGCGGGCAAATAATCAGGAGCCAAGGGGCGGCCGGCAATGTGCCGCCAGCGAAAAAGATTGGCCATGCCCAGCACACAGACATAGATGGTGGCCATCAGCCATGGGCCGCGTGGACCTGCCTTGGGATAGAAGGTGGCAGCCGCGTAGCCGCCGGCCACGCAAATTCCCCAGGATAAAACCACCCATAATATGGCCGGCAGCAGCGTATCGCCGGTGCCGCGCAGGGCGCTGATGGAAATAATGTTGACCGCGTCAAACGTCTGAAAAAAAGCGGCGAAAATCAGCAAGGCCACGGCAATATGGACCTGCCGCTCTCCAGCCAAAAACACTTCCGCCATGGCGTGTCCACCAAGCCAGAACAGCAGTCCGCAGGAACTCATGTAGGCAATGGCCAATCCCAACGCTATCCGCGTGGATCGGCGTGCTGTGGCCGTATCACCCGCGCCCCAGTATCGAGCCACAACCGCGTTCACCGCGGATCCCAGGCCTACCGCCGGCAGGTATGATATTTGGATGAAGCGCATCACCGCGCTTTGCGCTTCGGCGGCATCGGAACCGAAGCGATTCACCAGCCACAGCGTAAAAATGGCCCAAGTCAGCACATCGTTGCTCCATTGGCAGCCGGCGGGCAAGCCAAGCCGCAGCAGTTGGAGCAACTTAGCCCGGCGCAGGGGCCACGTGCTGGAACTGTGAAATTCGCGGCGGGTTGGGGTAGATAAAAAGAAGCTGGCCATGATTCCAAACGAAACCAACGTGCCGGTGGCCGTGGCTACGGCCGATCCTAGAAGACCGAGTTTGGGCAAGCCGGCGTGGCCGAAAATAAGCAGCCAATCCAATATCCCATTGACCAGATTTCCGGCCAGGCCCGCCATGGCCACACACATGGGGCGGGCCACGCCCATGTAAAAACTGGTCAACACCATCAAAGCCAGATTGACGGGGGCGACGGCAATAAGAAAATCAAAAAATAATATCTGCCCATGCAGCAGCACACCGGTTTGCCCCAGCAACCCAAAGATGATCGGGGCCGCAAAAATCAGGCCGATGCAAGGCAGGCCGGCAAATATGGCGCACCAGAGCCCCTGCCACGCAAAGGTTGCGGCATCGGTGTTGGCACCACGCCCAAAAGATTGACCAGAGAGTGTGTTCACGCATTGGCCCAACCCGGAAAGAAAGGCCAGCGGAATCCACGCCATGATGCCGCCGCCATACGATGCCGCTAAATTCACCCCGCCCCCTGGTGTTTGCCGGTCCAGCCAGGAAAGCATCAGGCCGTCGATAAACTGCATCACGGTCAAACCCAGCATTCCCAGCACGTTGGGCGCGGCATTGAGCAGTATCTCTGAAAGCAGCACCCCATTGGCGGGGCAACTGCAGGCAGAGTGGGGTGCGGCAGATTGAGTTTGGTCATGCGGAGTCATCTGCCGGATTCTACCATGCCCTGGTTCGCTTGATAGGCAAGCCCCCTCCACGTTACTATAATTAAGGTAATGATCAGGAAGGGTTTTATCCATGACCAGTGCTTATTCCAATTTAACTGACTCGGTGGATTCCGAGTCCACGCCCAACGGTTACAGCGTCATCCGCGGATTTTTCTGGATGATTTTTTTTCTATCCGGTATTGGGGCCATTGTCGCGGATCTGTTGATTCGTAATAAGTACCTGGAGCATGCAAACCCGACGGATTATGTGCGACTCGCGATTGTCGGGGTGACCCTGCACCTTGTGGGATGTTACCTCGCAGGCGGTGCGGTAGGGTTGGCCCCACCTAAAAATAAGGGTTTGTTTGCTTTAAGCATTGCGGTGTTGGCCGCCAACGTGCTTTTCACCTTTCTGTTGATCGCAACTGGCCCCTTGACGATTACCTATATACGGGCATAAGGTAGCATGGGGCACGGGGAGTTGCTGCTCTCATTGGACTGCTGCATGGGTGGATGTGAGTCAGCGTTAGAAAACGCCAAAGGGTAAAAATTGGCCTGAGTATAATTCCCATATTAAAGGTAGGAATATGGTTGCAATTAGCAAATTAGTGTGATATAATATATATAATTAGGGTTTTTAATTGCCTACTCATAAAGTATGTGATTGAATTTTTTTGGAGTTTGTAATATGAATGTTTCCACAATATCAGCACTGCCGATGGGTGGCCGTAAACTCAACAAGGTGGAAGAAATCAAGTTGGCCAAGGATGGTTTGGATGTATGGGATGATATTTTCCGTTATGCCCGGACGGAGGTTGCCGAGCCGCTGGAAATGCTCCTTTCCGCGAAAGATTTGGAAACCTATCGGCGAACGGTGCCACGTTGCGATGCACCGGAAGTCATTCGTAGCGCGGCGCGGCGGGCCAAGGTGTCGGAAGAAGATTTTGTGCGTCTGCGCTGGTTCGGCATTTACCAGCAACTGCCCAACCTGTGCCATTTTATGCTACGTATTCGAATTCCCAATGGTTTTCTCAACGTGGAGCAGCTCGAAGCCGTTGCCACCATCGTCGAAAAATATACCAGTGGATTTGCCGACATTACCACGCGCCAATGCTTTCAGTTGCATTATTTGACGCTGGAAGCTCTGGCGGAAATTTTGCCTCAATTGGAGCGGGTGGGCATGGTGAGCAAGTTTGCCTGCGGAGATACTCCACGCAACGTGGTGGGTTGCCCGCTGGCGGGTTGCCTGGCTGCGGAAATTATAGATGCTTCCCCGGCCGTCGCGGCCGTCAACCAGATGTTTCTAGATGGCAACAAGGAGTTCAGCAATTTTCCAAGAAAATTTAAATCCGCCGTGGGGGGGTGCCACCTGCACTGCCATCAGCCGCAGATCAATGATATCGGCGTGTTCGGTGTGCGACGGATACACCCGATGAGCGGCCAGGAAGAACGCGGGTTTGGCCTGTGCGTCGGCGGCGGACTTTCCAGCCAGCCCTACATCGGACAGGGGCTGCGGGCCTTTGTACATGAGGCTCAATTGCCGGCGGTGGCCCGTGGCGTAGCCCACATTTTCCGCGATCATGGTTATCGTGAAAAACGCACCAGGGCAAGATTAAAATACCTGGTGGCGGACTGGGGCTGGCAGAAGTTTCGGGATTATCTGGAAGCCGATATGGGCTTCAAACTGGAACACGATGACAACATCGCCGCCCCCGAATATGCCCCGCATACGGATCATCTGGGTTCAGGTCTGCAGAAGCAGTCTGGTTTATCCTACATTGGTGTGCCCATTGAACGCGGGCGCATCACGGCGGCGCAGTTGCATGCTGCCGCTGAAATTGCGCGGAAGATCGCCGGCGCGGACAAAGCCCGCCTGGTCCTGTCCAACAAGCAGAATCTGCTGTTTGTGAACGTTCCCACGGCTCGTGTGGAGGAAATGAGCAAGGCTCTGGATGGGGCGGGGTTAACGCCTCATGCTCCGCTCTGGCGGGGCAATCTGATTTCCTGTACGGGTACGGAATTCTGCAATCTGGCGATTGTAGAAACCAAGACCCGGGCCGGACGGATTCTCAAATACCTGGAAGAGAAGGTGGACATTGATACTCCCATTATGGTCAGCGTCACCGGCTGCCCCAACAGTTGTGCCCAGTATCAGGTGGCGGATATCGGGCTGATGGGCGTGGTCTGTAATTTTCGCGGGCAGCGCGGCACTGAAGCATTTCAGATCATGCTGGGCGGTACGCTCGGAGCCGACGCCGCATTTGCCAAAGTGGCGATGAAAAAAGTACCGGCGGATTTCGTCCATCAATCCATCGCCCAAATTGTGCAGGCTTACAAGGATAATCGTACTGGCGATGATGAAACCTTCCGCCAGTTTGTGCTGCGCAACACGCCGGAACAACTGGCTCAATGGCTTCATATTCCGGAAATGGCGGAGGTCAATTAAACCGGGTCGCCGCTGCTTGAGCCGTTGTTATGGCCATATCATCCGTTGGCCATACTCGCAGATGTCGGCCCGCAGGCTGGGGTACTTGACCCGGTAGTAATCGAGAAAGTCCTGCGGGTTGGCGCTGTTCATGGCAAACATGTCGTAATGGGCTGGCAGCACCAGCTTAGGCCGCAGCGATCCAGCGAGATCGGCCGCTTCCTGAAAGGTCAAGTTGCCAATGCAGCCGCTGCTGAGCCGCTTGGCATCGCGACCATTGATCGGCAACAGCATCAGATCAAATTGCCAACGTCGCAGTTTGGCCTGCATGCCTTCGTACATGCAAGTATCGCCAGCGTGATAAAAGCACAGGCCGTCGGCCTCAAACACGAAACCGAGAAATAAGTTTCCCCCGGTTTTTGGATCAATGGCAAGAAATTCGTGTGCCGCGGGCACGCCGGTAATTTTGACCCGCCCGGCTTGTACGCTCAGGCCGTCATCCACACCCAGAAATCGTTGGCCCGGCAGATGAAATTCCTCTGTCAGGTCCTGTACAAAAGCCCGAGGCACCACAAATTTGGCCTGCGGGGAAGCCTTGGCAACTATGGGCCATGCGGGACGGTCAATATGGTCCGCGTGGTCGTGGGTGCCACAGATGAAATCGGCGTTGGTGGCCAGCTCCGCGGGAATCAGCGGTGGCACAAGGCGGCCCGGCAGGGGGGTAAAAAAAACATCAATGTATAAGATTGTATCTGCAATCTTCACAACATAGCTGTGCTGGCCCAGCCACCACAGGGCCATACGCCCACGCCCAGGTTGGCAGAGATTGATGTCGGCAATCAGGTCTGTTCCGGCAAGCATGAATCAAGCCTTTCTAAGAGAAGTGGTCTATATGGTGCATTGTCATTTAATGACATCCAAACCGCAAGGAGACCGGTTGTCGGCGGCCGGCAATAGTGCGCGACGCGGGCTTCCGACAAGGATGCCGCCAACCAGACCCGCCCACGGCCGGACTTGCTTATTTGTGGAAATCATAGACCGGCCGGAGCGTTTACGCCCAAAGTATGAATTCTGATCCGATTGTTACCCACGTTTCCAAACTTACAGCTCTTTGCCGCCGCAGCCGTCAGAGTGTTTTCCAGCGTTATGTGTTTACGTGTTTGCTGATATGCCAGATTCTGGTCCTTGGTCTGATGTTTCGGGTATGGGACTTTGATGCTTCCACCCGCATACGTTTTACCTGGGACATCGATAATGCCTGGAACCACGCGGTGGACGCCTTGCAATCAGGCCCTTCATTTTTTGGTGGCGTGGTAAATGTTTATAACCCCGCCAGCCACATTTATACAGATTATCCGAGCCGCTTGCGCTTTTATATTGTCACTGCCTGGGTGGATCTGATCCACCATTGGGCCGGTTCATCGGCTCGACACACCGATGCCGATTCCTGGCCCATGCTTCTGGTGAATTTTCTCTTTGAAGTCGCCGCCGCCGCAGGTATGTATTTCTTCTGCCGTACGAGATTGAGTCAAACCAAAAGCCTGCTGGCGGCCTGTGCGTTATGGCTTAGCCTCGCGTTGATCGGCAATACTTTTGTTTGGCCGCAGTGGGACTGCTGGGTGTTGGCACCGGTGCTTTGGACCGAGTGGGCCGTTCTTGACCGCCGCTGGCTGTTGGCCGGTATTTGCTTCGGCTGCGGCACGATGCTCAAAGGGCAGACGCTTTTTTGCTTGCCGTGGCTGCTGGTATTTATGCTGCTCTATCCGTTACCGCCTGACCGTCCGGCCGGTATACTGGGGTGGAACCCCACGGCTGCGGCGATGTCCTGGTTCATTCGAACCAGTCGCAGATTGGCACAGTTTGCCTTGGGTGTCGCGATCGTAATTTTTCTCATGACGCTGCCGTTCACCATGCGCCATAATCTCTATTGGCTCAAAATTTATACTCATCAGATCAATATGGTCCAACCGATGAGCGTGGACTTTTGGAACATTCCATGGATTCTGGTCCGGCAGTACGGCTGGTGTCGCAGCAATCTGACCTGGTCGCCGCACTGGCTGAGCATGATACCTTCCATGACCATCAGCCATTGGCTTGATGCTACCGTTGCGATTTGGTTGATCGTTCTGGCCCTGTTTTCCCGCCGGGCCTTCCATTTCAGCCGTGTGCTGCTGGCCCCCGGCACCGCCTTTGCGATTTTTGGAGTGTTGGTGCCTGGCATGCACGAACGTTATGGTTGATGGGCCGCAACTCTGCTGGCGCCCGCTGTGGTTATCTCGCCGATGGCGGCATTCTCCCGGCTGATCATCACTACCATTGCCTTTCTCGATCCATTCAACAGTTGCCTCAACGGAGATCCCCGCCAATGGGTGATGCTGCGATCTCTGCTCGGCAAAGGGGCTCAGGACATGGCATGGTTTTGGCTGTTGGCAACATTTTTGATGACATATCAGATATTTTTGTCCCGCAGCGGCAGTTCCAGGCGAAAATTGGTGCCCCGTCGGGGTTCGCTGCTGACGCGGATATGACCGGAATGTTCTTCAATAATGCGCCGTGTGGTGGCCAGGCCCAGGCCGGTGCCCCCTTTTTTGGTGGTGAAGTACGCTTCAAACAACCGCGGCAAATGTTCCGGCGCAATGCCCATGCCGGTATCGGATACATCCACCAGGGCGTTGCTGCCGCTGACATGCGTGCGAACAATAAGTTCTCCACCGGCCGGCATGGCTTGCTGCGCATTAAGCATTAAATTCAACAGGGCCTGCTTAATTAGATTAGCGTCCAGATTGCAAATGGGATCTTCCGGGGCGAGGCTGGCATGAAGACGCACCCGTGCAGCCTGAGCCTGCGGCATGAAAAAGTCGATAAGGTCTTGCACCAAAACATTTAAGTGCACCGGCGCGGTGCGCAATTCAATGCGTCCAGCAAAACGCAGAAATCCTTCCAGCGTTTGGCCCAGCCGATCCACTTCCTTTTTGACGGTGACGGCCCGGCTATGACTGGTTTCCGCGCCCGGCATTCGGGCCAGGTCTTCCATCAGCAGTTGCAGATTAAGTTTGATAGTGGACAAAGGGTTTTTAAGCTCATGGGCTAATCCACCCGCCAGTTCTCCCAGTGTGGCCAACTGGTGCAGGCGGGCAGTTCGTTCCCGGTCCAGCCGCAGTTTTTCAGATTCCGGATTCGCGTCTGCGGCAATCTGGTCGCTGGAAGGCGGGTTGACGCCCGCAAGTTTTGGAGAAACCGCTTCGGTCATGAGACTCCCATCCATGGACGCGTATAAATTTTTCCGGAAAAGCCGGAGCGAACTCAGTGGTCAAGCCATGGAAATTGCCGCCATGCCAGCCGCTTTTGTGCCCGGTGCATGCCGCCAGGATGCCGCTGTCTACTGCGACATCTGCGGCTCTGCTGGACGGTCTGCGGCAGGGGCGGTGGTTGCGGCGGAGGCTTCATCCTTCATCGCCTGTTTGCGAGAAAGCTTGATGCGTCCCTGATCGTCCACGGCAATCACCTTCACGCGAATTTCCTGGCCCATTTTTACGGCTTCCGTGACATTTTTCAGAAATTTGTCTGAAAGCTCGCTGATGTGGCACAAGCCATCCACGCCCGGCGTTACTTCCACAAATGCGCCAAAATCTTTGATGGAGGTTACGCGCCCCGTGTAAATCCGACCAATCTTGACATCTTCCGTCAGCCGTTCTACTTCTTCGCGGGCGCGCTCGGCGGCCTGCATGCCCACGGCGGCAATAAAGACGGTACCATCATCTTCAATGTCAATTTTAGCCCCCGTGGTTTCGACGATCTTCTTGATGGTCTTGCCGCCGGGGCCAATCACCTTGCCGATCTTGTCCGGGTTAATCTGAATCTTGAGCAGCCGCGGTGCGTATGGCGAAATCTGCGCCCGGTGGGTAGGAATAGTCGCGCTGATTTTTTCCAGAATAGCCAGGCGGGCCACGCGGGCCTGTTCCAGCGTTTTTTCAATCAAATCATGGTACAGGCCATGGATTTTCAAATCCAGTTGGATGCCCGTAATACCCTGCGTAGTACCGGATACTTTGAAGTCCATATCTCCATAATGATCTTCTTCGCCGATGATATCCGTTAGCAGCAGGTCTTTTCCGCCTTCGCTTACCAGGCCGATGCTGATGCCGGCGACCGGACGAATCAGCGGGACGCCCGCATCCAGAAGTGCCAGCGTACCACCGCAAACCGAGGCCATTGAGGAACTACCATTGGATTCCAGAATATCGGAAACCAGGCGAATAACGTAGGGGAACACTTCCGGGGACGGCAGAACCGGTTCAATGGAACGTTCGGCCAGAGCTCCATGGCCGATTTCGCGTCGTCCCGGCCCCATGATGCGCTTCACCTCACCCGTGGAAAACGGTGGGAAGTTGTAATGCAGCATGAATTTCTTGGAATATTCTTCGCCCAGGCCATCCACAATTTGCTCGTCATCGCCGGTGCCCAGCGTGGTGGTTACCAGGGCTTGGGTTTCGCCACGGGTGAAAATGGCCGAACCGTGCGTGCGTGGCAGCACTCCGACTTCGCAGCTCAGCGGGCGGATAGTGGTTGCCTGACGCCCATCAGAACGTGCGCCAGAAAGGATAAGATGGCGAACCACTTTTTCTTCCAGGGCGGAAAAGGCCATGGCCACTTGCATCGGCTCGTACCGCGGCTTGTTGGTGGCCGGGTCCACGGCGGAAAATTTTTCTTTTACTTCAGTCTTGATTTTATCCACGGCGGCGGCACGATCCTGCTTGCCAGGAATCTGCTTGGCTTTGGCCAGGGCCTCGCGGTAGGCGTCAACGGCCTTCAATAGCTCTTCAGATGGACCATGCAGCGTGCAAACCTTGGGCTTACCCACTTTTGCCACCAACTCCTTTTGGATTTTTACCAGGTCTTCGATGGTCTTACGGCCCAGGCTGATCGCTTCCAGGATGGTCGATTCAGGTAGCTCGCGGGCACCCACTTCAATCATATTGATTGCCTGATCCGTGCCGGCCAGCAGTAAATCCAGGTCGGAGTTATCGAGTTCGGCAGTCGTGGGCATCACCACAAATCGGCCATCGATCCGTCCCACGCGAACCGCACCAATCGGCCCTTCAAACGGCACGCCGGAAATAGCCAGCGCCGCCGAAGAGCCCACCATCGCCAGCACATCTGGATCATTTTGTCCGTCGGCCGATAACACCAGCACCTGCACCAGTACTTCATCGAAATAGCCGACCGGAAAGAGTGGCCGAATCGGCCGGTCAATCATTCTTGCCGTCAGAGTTTCCTTGGTGCTGGGGCGGCCCTCACGTTTGATAAAACCACCGGGAAATTTGCCGGCCGCTGAGGTTTTTTCCCGATAATCCACGGTCAATGGGAAAAAATCAGTGCCGGGCCGCGGATCGCTGGAGACCACTGTTGCCAACACCACCGTGTCGCCATAACGAACCAACACCGCTCCGTCCGCCTGCTTGGCCAAATGGCCGGTTTCCAACGAAAGAGTTTTGCCGTTAACTTGGATTTCTACCTTTGCTACCGTCATACTTTTACACCTAACATTTCTAACCAACTAAAATCAATATGCCTGTCAATTCCACATTTCACGGTCTTCCAGCATGGGCACCTTTGTCCGGTTCTCCATCATGAGTAAGGCTGCGGCGAGGCCACATGGCCCAGGCGAGCTGGAATTTTATTCCAATGCGAATCTGCTGCCGATGGTTTTTGTCGCCCGGAGCAATCAACCAGCGGTGGCAGACTTTTATTTGCGCAGTCCGAGCCGGGTGATTACATCCTGGTAGCGTTTGGGATCTGTGCTGGTAAGGTATTTAAGCAGGCTGGACCGGCGACCAACCATTTTCAGTAGACCGCGTCGCGAAGAAAAATCTTTGCGATGGGACTGTAAATGGCCGGTTAATTCGTTAATTCGTGCAGTCAACAGGGCAATTTGAATTTCGGCAGATCCGGTGTCTTTTTCGTGAATGCGATTGCCTGCGATGACCTCCTGTTTCTTTTCTGTTGTAATCATTCTGGTGGAAACCTTTCGTTCGTTTGCCCCTATCAGGATACCGCCAGCACATGCCAGCATGTTCCTTGAGACTGCCACACAAACAAACAAGTATAATCCAACCTCCAGCCTTTACGCAAGTAGCCGCCGGGAAAGGTGTCAAGTCAAAGTTAAAATGTCCGCTTTTGGGGGCCGTGGCGTGGCGGATTTAAGGGGGTGATTCTGTTGCCCATGCGAAGTGCCTGGCTCCATGAGGGAGGAGAGTTGTCTCGATGCGTCGGGACCCCGCCGGCGACAGAGGTGGCCCGTTTGGTAGGAACGCTCTTATTCATGCAATAACTTCCTTTTGAACCTGCGCTCCATTACGGCTGTCCGTCGTGTGGCATGTTTGGTTTTGTCTTTCCTGAGGTTCTGGCCGGCGACGGCGGTGCGGAAAAAAGGGACTGCTCTTGTGCCTTCAGGCCGTCATTGAACTTATGGCGATCCATCAGGAATTGCTTGTGTTGCCCAGTCGTTACCGCTCGACGAATATTTTCCCGCATGGCCGCTTTACGCCAAGGATGCTTCTGGCCCGGACGCCAAGAGCCACCCTCCAAGGGATTGGTGCCCGGAAGAAAAGCCTCACGCGGTTCATTCGTATCCGATGTTTTTTCCGCTTTAACGCCGCGTCCAGGCCTTCCTCCACCAAATGCTCACGCAGCAACTCAACGGTACGTACACTCCACGCCAAACGCCTGCGCGGCGGCGGCATCCTTCATCTTGGCACCGCCAGCAGAATGTTGGCGTGCCTGATGCGATAGGCTGCAGAGCGGCTGAAGTTTCCAGTCGTAGAGCTGACGAAACTTCATCAAGTCGGCCGATGGCGGATTGAGGCGGCACTGAAATCTAAATTGTATTCGCCGGATACTTCGTACAATGGTCAGTTGTCCCTGCAACTGCTCAATGTCGCGGGGGCCGTCATCCGCACTGCGGTGATCGGGTCGGTCGCCGGGACCAAACCATGGCATCTTATGGTCAGGACCGTCGACATTCCCAGCGGCGTGGTTTCGGCACGTTTTGCCGCCCGGTTGAACAAAACCTGGGGCACCTTCGCTATTGACCATCTGGTGGCGACCCGCAGGCTTGTTTATCCGACAAGGCTCCCGGCAGCCTCTTTTATCCCAGGCAACCGGTGCGCTTCACCATTACCGTTAAAAGCTCTGCGCCGATTCGCGAAAGAGTCCCGCGGGTCATCTGCCAGTTGACGGATTACTGGGGTGCGGCAGGTGATTCGTGTGAGCCGCGTGGGCAGTATTGCCGGGTGCATAGTGACCGATGGTGTATTGCAGCGAACGGCTAAATACCGGTTGATCCGTGCGGGGGCGACGGTGGCGGATAATTATGGTGCTCGATTCATTGCGGCGTTTCAAGGAAGACGCCCGCGAAGTACGTGCAGGTCTGGAATGTGGCTTGAAGCTGGCGGGCCGCGATGACATTGAAGTGGGCGATATTATCGCGGCGTACAAAACTGTGGATGTGGCCAGAACGCTGTAAAGGGCCGGCTACCTCGACTTGGGCATGCTCTGAGAAAAGCTTCTCACAGGCGAAGGGTGAATTAGACATGAGTGTTCGACAGCGCAAGATTGAAGCGCAGATTCGGCGCGTGGTTTCAATGGTCATGCTGCGTGATCTGGAGGATCCACGGATTACCGGCATTGTCAGCGTTACCAAGGTGGAGGTCACGCCCGATCTGCGGGAAGCCAAAATTTATGTGAGTATTCTTTCCGAGTCACCAGAGGCCACGGTTTTTCAGGGGCTGGTGCATGCCCAGGCCTTTGTGCAGCGCGAGGTCACCAGGGCTTTATCCATGCGTGTGGCTCCCCACCTGAGCTTTGTGCTCGATCATTCTCTTAAAAAGCAGGCGGAAATTGACCGCCTGCTTGCTGAATCCAAAGGAATAGCAGATGACTAAAACCCCGGTTAAATCGGACGTTCTAAGAAAAATCATCACCCGCTGGGTTCGCCATGCTCCGGCGGAAGGTTCAAAAATGGAGCCACTGGTGCGGTTGGTGCATGCTTTTCTGGAATACGATGCGGAAATAAGCCGGGCCCAAAGCGCCGAGCAGCGTCTGGTTTCCAGCATGGTGGATTACAACGAGCTTCGCGTAACGCCGGCGATTGAACTGGCAGCCATTCTGGGCGTGCGTTATGCGTTTGCCGAAGCGCGCTGCTCTGCGCTGCATCGCACCCTGCAGGCCATTTTTGAGCGTGAAAAGCAGATGAATCTGGAAAGTCTGCATCAGATGCACAAGCCTGAAATTCGCAGGTATCTTAAGTCGCTTGCGGGCATCAATGCTTATGTGGAAGCCGCGGTGGCATTGGATTGTTTTGGCGTGCCAGCGTCACATGTAGATATGAAGCTGTTGTTATTTCTGAAAAGTAAACAGGCGGTCAGCGAAGAATGCACGGTACTGGAATTGCAGCAGGTGTTGGAACGACACATTCGGGATCCGGAGACTTTCAATTACCCACATTTTCGGCGGGTGACGAGCGGAATTTTCCGGCGAGGTGCCATGCCGCCGGTGCCGTTGGCCGATCAGGTGCGGCCTTGCCGATAAGTGTACGAAGTGGATGCCATGGACGGCATCCTGAATCTCTCGAACGGAGTCA
>JAJZCR010000089.1 GCA_021851715.1 Planctomycetota bacterium | reverse complement strand
ATCCCCGACCTGTATCGAGCTTGGCGGTGGTGGTCTCGGCTTGGGCGATGACATCGACGGCACCCTCGTAGCGGGCACGCCCTACCCAGGCGAGGTCGATCTCACCGACGCGGGCGGGGGGGCCGCGGCGGGCTACCCGCAACAAATAACCCTGACCGTTCAATCCAGCCAATCTTCGGGCGGCGGTGGGACCGGGCAGGTCGGCCTGCTCCTTCCCGCAGGGGGGCACCTGACGGATCTGGCGGGCGTCGAGCCTTGTCGGGGGCCGGGGGCCGTCAACGCCGACGACTGGGTCGGTCTCCTGGAGGACATTGCGGCGGTCGCCGTCGAATGGGCTAATCCCCGGATTACGCCGAACAACAATGTTGGCAATGTCAACGGAATCCTCCTGACGGTCGCTACCAAGCTAAATGGCTACGTGCCCATGAGCGTCCAGGCGACGGCGAAATGTGGTGCCGGCGGCACCGGTTTCTACGTCCTCGCTGGCAGCACATGGGACTGGACGGATAGCCCGTCGGCGGTTGTTCAGACAACGAATCTGACGAATACGAGCGTCCTGATGCCCGGCAACCCACCGTTACCGGAATCGGTGTTCACGGAATCTAAGGAAGACGCGGGCGAGCCCACAACCGCCCCGGCCGGCCAAACAGACGTCGTCTACAACCATTTCGCAGCGGGTCAATGGGGCGTTGGCAACCAGCAGGTGAACGACCAAAAGCTCAGTGGTAACACCTCTACCAATTGCCACCTTAGCGGGACCGTTTGGGATCTTGAGAGTGACTCTCAGACCGCTAACCTCTACCCGCCTGACATCTTCTGGGCCGCCGCGCCCCAAGCCGCGCAGACTTTCGTGATCCAGTGGGATTATTGACGGATTGTAGACGGAGTATTGCCAATGGACATCGCTCATAAGATCGCGCCTCGCCCGCTGCCGTCCTCTCCGGCTGGGCCGTGGGGAGGCGGCCCTGCGGCCGCCGGTGGCCCACCCCGCCGACGCCGGGGGTTGGTGATTGGCCTCGCCGTCGTCGCGCTCACTCTTTCGGCTTGGCCTTGGGTTTCCGTCGCCGCTCCGGTCCCCGCGGCCCTTGGGCGCGCCCTAGGTGCCCGTGCGGACGCAACGAGAAGGGTAGCGCTGGTGTTTTGCGGCAAACCATACACGGTGCGCGACCTGACAACGGTTGGCTACCGGCGTGGCATGCGGATGTGTGAGCGAGTGTACAAGGAGTGGCCTCCGGGCCCCCGTCAATTCGTCCTGTTCGGTTTGGGGGCCGGGCCACAGCAGCCCGGGGAAAGCCCATATATAGTGGGGCTGGAGCGGGTGTTGCACGGATTCCTTGAGTATCAGGTCGTCAGGCAGATGGAGCGCCAGTATCACCCGGACACAAACGGATACGTCGACCGCAAGGCACTTCTCAAGGCGATTGCGGTGCAATCCAAAATCGTAGCCCGTGATTACCGTTTTTTGTTGCACGCCGTCGCGAACGACGGCACGTTTGCCAGGTATTATGCCGACCTGAAGAAGCATTATCCGTCTACAATCTACGGGCCACCGAGCTTTATGCGGACGCGGTGGAGGCAATGCCTCGACAACCGGGCTAACATTTATTCCCTCGTGCATTGTTTCCCCGCTTGGAACTCCAAGGCCGGCGAAGTCGGCCCGTGGAGCCGCTACTGGATCTACCGCGGGATAGTGCAGATCGAGATAGGCTTGATCTATAAGCAGAACCCGGCGAAATACATCAAGATAAACAACACGCGCTGGGGCCAGTGGCACTTGGCGGTTGTCGCCCCAGTCTCGCGGTCGGGCGAGTCTCGTCGGGCAGCGCTGCGGCTGATAAGGGCTACGAGCAACGGTGCGGGGCAGGTGGCGTTCTACGGCCTTGGTCTGGCGGACGCCGCCTTGGCGGCCCTCGGCTCGCCCACGCGGGCGAATGTAGGCTTCGGCGAGGCAGTCATTATCGGCGACACGTACGGATTAAAGGCTTCCCAGCTCAGGCCTAGGGCGCTCATCCGTACGAGTCCAAGGTCGGCGGTACCGCACGGGTACGCGTTCCTCTTGCAAGCAACTCCTCCACCGGCGTCAGACCCGAAGAACTGGGCACCCGGCAGCGACCTTTTTCAGACGACATACGACGCGGTTCTTTTGCCGATTGCTAGGCGAGTGCTCCGTGAAACGCGGCCGGTTCTGCCGGGGCTTAAGCTGCCGAGCGCCGTGAACCTCACGCGTTACGCTTTCACAAATCTCGGGTACTTGGGCGGGGGCACCGAATTGGGCCGCCCGGTCCCGAAGGCTGTCTTGAGGGTACCATGGCCGCCGTTGCGTTAAGAACTGTCGCCGTTGGGCTGGCGGCGGCCCAGGGCTTGGCCGCACCGGCCCCTGCGGCGATGCCCCCGGCATCCTACGCCTCAATCGCGGCGGCGGTTGGCCGGATTTGTGGCAGTCCGATCCCGCGGCTCCCGACGGTGCTGGTTTTGTCGCCCCGTGCTTACGAGCGGATCTTGGCGAGGCGATACGGGGTGGAGGCCGGATCACTACGGCGGAGCGGCATCGCCATAACCGCCTTTTATCGGCCCCAACAAAATGTGGCTGTGATAAACGCAACTTCGGGGCAGGCTCAGCAACTGGCTCGGACTGCGGCGGAAATTCCTTGGTTTAGGAGAATGGAGATCTTCCATGAGCTTGTGCATGCGTGGCAGTTCCAGCGGATTCCCCATTTGCGGGCGGTGCTCCGGCGGGAACCGACCGCCGGGCAAGCCCTGCTCGAGGGGCAAGACGTGTACGCCACGCGGTGCTACGCTCGGGCCAACGGGATAATGCCGTTGTTCCGTCGGGAACAGCGTTTTGTGCGCAGCCTGCGGGTGTCCCCGAGGGGGCGGGAGTCGCGGGTCTATTTTGAGTTTTGGAAGGGCTACCAATTCATCCGTTACCTTCACTCACATGCTCCCCGTTTGACAATCCAGACCGTTTTCACGCGGCCGCTACCGACGGAGAAGCAGATTTGGTTCTCGGCCCTTTATTTAACGCCGACCGGGGGGCGCACCGCGCGGCTTGGGTGGCTGCGGGCATTGGGAAAGGAGAGCGCCGGGCGACCAGCCCTGACGGCAATCGACTTTTTGGGCCTGCGCCGCTACTTAGTCCGCTGTGGGTACTGGAACCCCGTCGGCTCGCGCATCCTGAGTTCGTTTTCCGGGGGTGCCCGGATCCGGTGCGGAAAATTAGAACTGACGGCACTGGAGTTCGGGAGGTCGGCGGCGGCCACGGCCTGTGCTGGCGTCGCGGAGCTTGCTGACAAGCTCACCAACGGGGGTGGACTTTCGGTTGGCCGTTTTTCCGAAAAGGGTGTCCGCGCTGATTTTTACATCATGCGTGCCGGAGGGCCGCTGGGACGCCGAGCGGTGCTCATCGTTCGAAATCGCGGAGTGGTTTGGGAGGCGGACGAGCGTGGATTCGCCGGAGATTCCGCCGCCTTGCGGCGATGGGCTCGCCGGTTGTTAGGGCGGTACGTGAAGATTGAACAGACTGATGAAAGGGGAAAAGCGAAATGACCGCGTGCAAGACCGATACCAGAGGAATTACCTGGCTTTTAATAACGGCCATCGCCATAATTCCGATTTCTGCAACGGGCCGCGTGCTGCTCGCGACAGCCGTGCGGCACGGGCCTCCTCCGGCTGCTCCAGCCCCGCAGCAATGGAGCCCGGCGATAAAAATCCTCAACCCCTGGTACATCCGCATTGCTGCGGCGGTGGTGACGCGGAGCCAGCCGGACATGCAAAAGTACGCATTGAAGATGCAGAAATTCGCGGCGGATAAAACCAAGCCGTATCTGTGGTTCCCGGCCACGCGGGCACGCACGTTCTGCCTGGTGTGGTTGGAGGATGAGGCGGCGTTTATTCACTCGTTTGCGGTGCTGTGCCATGCCCGTGGGGTGAGGCAAAATCAGGATAAAGTCATTATCTTTGCCCAGAGAATTTTTGCCGTGCTGGCCAAACAAAAACGCGCCGCGTGGATTCGCGCCGCCGTCGCCCAGGGCCTGCCCGCCTCCGGCCCGGGGCCGGGCAAGCTGTATATGTACCTGCTCAACCAGCGGCTGGGTCAGATGCGCAGCCCTATTGCCAAACGAAATCTGATTCAGCTTTCCATCGGCCATGCCGTCATCGCCTTGGAAAACGCCAAAAAAATCCTCCAGCCGGCGAAAGGGCCGCGAAACAAGAACCATCCGGGGCCGCTGGTGCTGGGCTACCCGCAAAGCTATTACCGCTACCAGCGGAACCTGGAAACCCTGCGGTATATGGCGGTGATCAACGACACTCAAGGGTTAAGCACGGTTGAACTGTGCCGGGATGGGCAAAGTTACCTGGCCATTTACGGTGCCAAAGGGCGGTATTCCGCCAACGTGTTTTACGCGACGCTCAACCAGCTTTATCTGGTGCATAGGGTATTGCCCCAGCCGGTACAAAAGCAACGCATCCTGGCCCAAGGCGCGTGGCTGGACGACTGGTACGCCAAAGTCACCGCCAAGCCCAGCCCGCTGGTAAAACAAATTCAGGCCAGGTGGCAAGAGTGGCAAGCGCTGCGATGACCACGCAAGGGCGCAAGGGCAGGAGAGCGTGTCCCGGGCAGTATGCGTGGTTATTCTCGTCCGATTCAAGGAGGAGCATCAGATGGTGATCTTCGAGCTGGTCTTTTTTCCCATTGTGGTTCTGCTTATCGCATTGGAAATTGCGGCGGTATGGTTGCTGTGGTCGGCGGCGTGGGCGGTTCCCAAGTCCTTCCGCATGCGCTGGCCGTGGACACTGTGGCTGTTGCTCCTGCCGATTATTTCCGCGGTTCTCGCTTTTTTTCTTCTGGTGCCATTGGCCAAGAGCTACCGGCGCTATTTTTCACAGGAGAAATGGCCGGGGTGTGGCGGCTGCGGCAAGGGTACCGCAATTGCAGTCGGCATTTTTTCCTGGCTAGGCCTGATAAAATATATACCCACCCCCGATCCCGCCATTGTTAAGCGGTGGCCGCACCTGCCCGCGTTGGTGCATTACGCCCACGTCGGCAGTAGCTGGGCTGCGGCCGGGGCGGGCATCGGCTGGCTGGCGATGGTGATCATTATGTTGGATTTGCGCAAGCGAGCACAGCGGATCCAACAACGGGCCAATGCCCCAAGCAGCGCAGACCAAGCATTGGCTTGGCTCGAAAACCATGCCAGCCAACCACAGGTCAAGGCACCGGACGACACCGCATCACCGAGCGAATCGTGATGGTGCCAGGCCGGAGAATGCGGTCTGGACGCAGTGCGTAGCCGGTGGTTTGGACTGGGTGCGATCGCGCCATTTGCATTCGCCGAAACTGGGGGGACCTAGCCGGCTACGTATGCGAGGCCGGCGGCCGAGCGCCAGCCTGTGCCGTGTTGACAATCCGGTGGTTGACCTGCGGAGGAAAGCAAACCCCGGCATTGCCGTATCCAGTGCGAGTTAATTTCAAGATGTCTGGTTGGACGGCGGCGGTGGCCCTGCGGCGGTCATTAAAATCGACCTAGTAGATAAAACCTTTCAGCCGAGGTCAGAAGTAAAAAATTATGGTGGTGATATTCGGTTACTTCACCGCTGACAATGAACGGCTTTCCTCCATCGGGGCCGTTGTTCTGGGCTTCCAACATGGCCAGTCGCCGGCAAGGCAACAAAATGATCGGTGGGCGGCCTGAGCCACGACCGTCCGACGTAAACACAAACAGCCATTGGCCGGTGACCGGGTTTCGCAGCAGCCGTCCGCGCTGATTCCAGATATACGTGCCTTCGGGCAGAGCAGTCCATTGGCGGCTGTGGTAGGTTCGCGGGGTTGGCAAGGGTGGCCGTACCGCGGAAGCCGGCGGCGCAGCGTTCAGGCCGGTCGGACGGGATATATGATAGTGCAAGAGGGAATGAATGAGTTCCTTCGGGTTGGGCGGCGTGCGCCGTGAAAATCGATGTGGCGGTTTTTTGGTGGCGGTGGTGGGCGCTTGTTCCGGCGAGGCGGGCCGCCGCGACGATGGAAAAGTGACGTTGGCATCCAGCAGCAGATAATTTTCTCCCATGTACGCCGTAACTTCGCCACTGACCTGCACAAGCGAAGACTGGATCGCATGGTGTTTGAGGAGGGTAGCGAGAGTTAAATTGGGTAACAGCCGGATGAATTTGCGCCAACCTTTGCGTGGATGAGCAAATACCAGCCGTGGATACGACCGGTTTTTCAGGATTCGAATCCAGCCACGGACCTCGTGGAGGTAATACCCCTGCGGCCAGAGGGGATGGGTGGCTTTTGCCGACGGATGCACCGGGCCTTTGTGCGCCACGGTTTTGCGCGTACCGCCGCCATGGTGCTGGTTACTTCCGCCCAAGCCGGCCGGGTGCATGACTGCAGCCCGGGTTTGGCGCAAGACGCCAGGCAAGATGGCCAGAAGCGCCGGCACCGCCAACACCATAACCGCACCACGGATACCAACGGTCCATGGCGTCATGTGATTCAAGCGATTTGTGGCCATGATATAACTCAACGCAAGGTTCTCGGCGGGGCGACTAGGCGCATGCCTGTGGCAAGCGAAATCATCGACCTGAAGCCAGTATAGCAATCTGCAGCACATCCGGCCATGGCTGACAAAAGCCCTTCGCTATCGCGAAAACACCGTGGGTTGAATACACCGGGCTGCACGTCTATACTGCTGACAGAGGTGGTCATGAAGGTCAAAACAGATGGCTTAGAACCTGATGTGCAGGCCGATGTGAACGTCAAGGATCGCGTGGCGGCGGCGCTGGAATCTATCCGCCCCATGATCCAGTGGGATGGAGGCGATGTGGAATTGGTGGACATTACACCGGAAGGCGTGGTATCTGTACGATTTCACGGAGCCTGTGTGGGTTGCCCCAGTTCACAGGCGACGCTGCGTTTTGGAATCGAGCGAAACCTTCGCCAGCAGGTTCCGGAAATCACCCAGGTCGTCTGTCTGGATCCATAAGAGACGCGAGAATACATAAACCGGTATGAAAGTTGCTGAAGAATGGACCGGGCATATTGGGATTGTCCGGTTTTTTTGTTGACGTTAATTTGGAGTTACTACATGAATCGCATGCGTCTTTTTACGCCGGGACCAACCAGCGTTCCGGAAGAAGTTTTACTGGAAATGGCCAAACCGGTGTTTCACCATCGAACGCAGGAATATCGCACGCTTTTTGCCGCAGTAAACAAAAACCTGCAGGAAGTGCTGCAAACCAAAAATCCGGTGGTGACAATTGCCGGCAGCGGCACGGCCGGGTTTGAAGCGGCCATGATCAACTCCATTCCGCAGGGTGGCAGCGTTCTGGCGCTGTCCAATGGAAAATTTGCCGAGCGCTGGGTTACCATCGCCAAGCGCAATAAATGCGAAGTCACCGAACTTAAGGCCGAATATGGCCGCGCGGTGAACCCGGAGGCGGTAGCAGCGGCACTGGCCGGAAAAAAATTCGATGCCGTCACGCTTTGCCACAGCGAAACCAGCACTTGCACCCGTAATGATCTGCAGGCGATTGCCGGCCTGGTGCGGGCGACCGATGCGATCCTGATTGTCGACGGCATTACCAGCGTGGGCGCAATTCCGGTAAAGCCCGATGAATGGGGCGTGGATATGCTGGTCACCGGTTCGCAAAAGGCGTTGATGCTGCCGCCGGGATTGGCGTTTGTCAGTGTTTCCGAAAAGGCCCGTAAGAAAATTGAAACGGTAGTACAGCCGAATTTGTACCTGAGCCTGCCGCATTATCTCAAGAGTCTGGCCGAAAACGATGTGCCATGGACGCCCGCGGTAACACTGGTACGCGGATTAAACAAGGCCCTGGAAATGATCGTCCAGGAAGGCATGGCCAATGTCTGGCGGCGCACCGCGGGCCTGGCCCGCGCCACCCGGGCGGCAGCGGTGGCCATGGGTCTCAAGGTGTTTTCACAGGATCCGGTGGATTCGGTCACGGGTATTTATTACCCGGCGGGTTTTGACGACAAAGCCTTCCGTGGGGCGTTGCGCAAGGAATTCAATATGAATACCGCCGCGGGACAGGGCTCCATGGAAGGCAAAATCTTCCGCATCAGTCACATGGGCTATGTGGATGCCCCGGACACGCTCGGCCTGATCAGCGCCATCGAAGTGGTCCTGAAAAAACAGGGCCACCAATTTACGTTTGGGGCTGGTGTAGCCGCGGCCCATCAGGAGCTTGCGGCGCTGGCGGGATAACGCACGACAACTCGCCATTTGCCAGCCATGGGAGGCAGCGGGGATAATGCGCCCTATGGACGTGGCCCAAAACAAGTTCCGTGATTTTCTGCATCAGCGGCAGTTAAAATACACCACCGAACGCAGGGCCATTCTGCAAAGCGCGCAGCAGTTGGCTCGACCCTTTGAAGCCGAGGAATTGCTGCTGCTGCTGCGCCAGATGAACTGCCACGCCAGCCGGGCCACCGTGTACCGCACGCTTAAACATCTGGTGGCGGCACAACTGCTCAAGCCGGTTTTTTTTCGCTCCGGCCGGCAATGCTATTACGATTACGTGGGCGATGGGGTCGGGCACGATCACCTGATGGATATGGAAAGCGGAGAGCTGTTGACCTTTCTCAATGACGAGGTGGTGAAACTGCGCAACCGCATTGCCAAAAAAATGGGATTTACAGCGGTCAGCCACCGCTTTGAGATCGTCGGGCGCCGGATGGAAAACTGCGGGCCGTCAACCAAGCCTTAAACCGCATCCTGGCTCATGGCAGACGTGTAGAACCCATCAGGTAGCGATCGCATTCGCGGGCGGCTCCGCGCCCCTCGTTGATGGCCCATACCACCAGCGATTGTCCGCGGCGGCAATCGCCGGCGGCAAAGACGCCTTCTATGGACGTGGCAAATTTTCCGTACTCCGCCTTGTAGTTGGAGCGGGCATCCGTATGCATCCCCAGAGCGCTGACCAACGTATCTTCCGGCCCCAGAAATCCCATGGCCAGCAATACCAGATCGGCGGGCCACTCCTGCTGGGAGCCGGGAATTTCTTTCATGGCCAGCTTGCCGTTATCGCGCACCCAATCCACCTGGATGGTTTTAAGTGCCCGCACCCGTCCCTGATCATCCCCTAAAAATTCCTTGGTCAAAATGCAGTATTGACGCGGATCCTGCCCGAACTTGGTTTTCGCCTCCTCGTGACCATAATCCACGCGAAGCACGCGCGGCCACTGGGGCCAGGGGTTGTCCACAGCCCGATTGACCGGCGGCTGGGCCAGCAATTCAAAATTCACCAGCCCCCGGCAGCCATGACGCAGCGAGGTGCCGATGCAGTCGGTACCGGTATCGCCACCACCGATCACGATGACATGCTTATCCTTGGCGGAAATATAGCGGCCATCCTGATGATTGGAGTCCAGCAGGCTCTTGGTGTTGGCGTGGAGAAAATCCACCGCAAAGTGAATGCCGGTCAGATTTCGCCCCGGCGTGGGTGGAAGATCACGCGGCTTGGTGGCCCCGGTGGCCAGAATCATCGCATCCACCTCTTTGAGCAGATCATGCACGCTTACATCTTTACCGACATGGGCGTTGGTGACAAACCGCACGCCTTCCTGTTCCATGAGTTTCACGCGGCGCTCGACCACATTTTTTTTATCAAGCTTCATATTGGGAATGCCGTACATCAGCAGCCCGCCGATACGATCCGAGCGTTCATAGACCGTCACCAGGTGGCCGGCCTTATTGAGCTGGTCCGCCGCCGCCAGGCCGGCCGGGCCGGAGCCGATTACGGCCACTTTTTTGCCGGTCCGCGCCGTGGGCGGCTGGGGCAGCACCCAGCCTTGCTCCCAGGCATTGTCAATCAGGGAGGCTTCGATATTTTTGATGGTCACCGGTGGTTCATTGATACCCAGCACGCACGAACCCTCACACGGAGCCGGGCATACCCGCCCGGTAAATTCCGGAAAGTTGTTGGTTTTCCACAGACGGACAATCGCTTCCTTCCATTGACCGCGATACACCAGGTCATTCCATTCCGGAATCAGGTTATTCACCGGGCAGGCGCTATGGCAGAAAGGCACGCCGCAATCCATGCACCGGGCACCCTGATCCTGGAGTTTTTTTTCCGGCAGGTGATCGTGAAATTCATTCCAGTCCAAAATGCGCAAGCGCGGGTTGCGGTCGCCGGGCAATTCCCTGGGATATTCCATAAATCCAGTGGGTTTACCCATGTCGCACCTCCTCCGCAGCGCCGCCACGGGCCTGCTCGGCCTGTTGCTGCAAGGCTCGCCGGTAGTCCATCGGCATAACCTTGTGGAATTGCGAAAGGGTGTTTTTCCAGTCCGCGAGTATATTTTTGGCCACGGTGCTCCCGGTGAAAGTCATATGTTGCTCAATGAGTTCGCGCAGATCCGCAATGTCCTGCGGATCCGTGATTTTTTCCAGTTCCACCATCGCCAGATTGCAGCGGGCCAGGAACTGATCCTGCGGGTCATAAACGTAGGCGATGCCTCCGGACATGCCGGCGGCAAAATTCCGCCCGGTGGTACCCAGAATCACGGCCCGTCCTCCGGTCATGTATTCACAGCCATGATCGCCTACGCCTTCCACGACGGCCCAGGCTCCGGAGTTGCGCACACAAAATCGCTCGCCCGCCACCCCGCGGAAGAAGGCCCGCCCGCTGGTGGCCCCGTAGAGGGCCACGTTGCCGATGACGATATTTTCGTGGGCTGCAAAAGTGGCCCGCCGATCCGGATAAACCACCACCTCTCCGCCGGACAGGCCTTTGCCTACGTAGTCGTTGGCGTCGCCTTCGAGTTCCAGACGAATGCCTCTGGCCAGCCACGCGCCAAAACTTTGCCCGGCTGAGCCGGTGAATTTGATCTGGATGGTTTCATCCGGCAAACCAGCTTCACCGTAGCGTTTGGCCACTTCATGGCTGAGCATGGTGCCGACCGTGCGGTTGATGTTGCGGATGGGATACTTGAGTTTGACCGGTTTTTTGGATTCCAACGCCTGCCGGGCATCGCGGATCAGCGTGTTATCCAGGGCCAGTTCCAGGCCGTGATCCTGCTTGCGGGTGGCATACACTTCCACGTGATCATGCAGTTTTGCCGCGGGGGTCAAAATGGGCGTCAGGTCCAGCCCCTGGGCTTTCCAGTGCTGAATCGCCGCATCCACCTCCAGCATATCCACGCGACCGATGAGGTCGTTGAATTTTCGGAATCCCATATAGGCCATCAGTTGCCGCACTTCCTCGGCCAGCAGGAAGAAGAAATTGACCACGTATTCCGGCTTGCCCGCGAATTTCTTACGCAGTACCGGATCTTGAGTGGCAATGCCGACCGGGCAGGTGTTCAGATGGCAGGCCCGCATCATGATGCAGCCCATCGCAACCAGCGGCACGGTGGCGAAACCGAATTCCTCTGCGCCCAGCAGCGCCCCGATGATAACATCGCGTCCGGTTTTAAGCTGGCCGTCCACCTGTACCACAATGCGGCTGCGCAAATCGTTGAGTACCAGGGTCTGATGCGTTTCCGCCAGGCCCAGTTCCCACGGAGTGCCCGCATGTTTGATGCTCGTCAGGGGCGAAGCACCGGTTCCACCATCGTGCCCGGCGATTAACACATGATCCGCATGGGCCTTGGCTACGCCCGCGGCCACCGTGCCTACGCCCATTTCCGCCACCAGCTTGACGCTTACACGTGCTGCGGGATTGGCGTTTTTCAGGTCGTGGATCAATTGCGCCAGGTCTTCGATGGAATAAATATCGTGGTGCGGCGGCGGACTGATAAGCTGCACCCCCGGCGTGGCATGGCGCAGCCGTCCAATGTAGCGGTCCACCTTGTGACCGGGCAATTGGCCGCCTTCACCCGGCTTGGCCCCCTGGGCCATTTTAATCTGCAATTCATCGGCATTGGTCAGATAGTTGATGGTCACGCCAAAACGGGCGCTGGCCACCTGCTTGATGGCCGAGCGGCGAAAATCACCATTGGCATCGCGGGTGAAACGGCGGGCATCTTCCCCCCCTTCTCCGGTGTTGGACTTTCCACCCATGCGGTTCATGGCAATGGCCAGCGTTTCATGGGCCTCCGGCGAAATGGAGCCCAGGCTCATCGCACCTGTGACAAAACGTTTGACAATTTCGGCCGCAGGTTCAACTTCCGCCAGCAGCACGGGGGCCGGACCAGCCTTGAGCTTAAAGAGGCCGCGCAACGTGCAAAGCCGCCCTGATTGCTCATTGATCAATTTGGCATAGCGGGCATAAACCTCCTGGCTGTTGGTCCGGGTCGCTTCCTGCACGTAGGCGATGGTTTCCGGGTTGAGCAAGTGCTGCTCGCCATCCTTTCGCCAGAAATACTGGCCGCCTTCCGGCAGCACCGGCAGAGGCATGGCCGTGGCATCCTCCGGAAAGCCGATGGTCTGGCGGCGCAGGGCTTCGGCGGCGAGCACTGGAAAGCCCACCCCGTCGATCTTGGAAACGGTGCCGGCGAAGCACCGGTGGATGACGGTGTGATCCAGCCCGATGGCTTCAAAAATCTGGGCACCCTTGTAGCTTTGCAGGGTGGAAATGCCCATTTTGCTCATCACCTTCAGCAGGCCTTTGCCGACGGCCTTGATGTAATTTTTCGCGATTTTGGTGTCGTCCAGGGCGGCATCCAGGCTCTTTTCCCGACGCAGGTTCCACAGCACTTCAAACGCCAGGTACGGATTGATAGCGTCGGCACCGTAGCCGATGAGCAGGCAGTGGTGATGCACCTCGCGGGCTTCTCCGGTTTCAATGACCAGCCCGATGCGTGTGCGCGTGCCCTGGCGGACCAGGTGATGATGCACCGCTCCGCAGACAATCAGGGCCGGAATGGCCACCTTGGTCGGCCCCATGGCCCGATCGGACAAAATGACGATGCCGCAGCCGTCGCGAATGGCCTGATCCGCCTGCTGGCAGATGCTTTCCAGGGCATCCACCATGGCCTCCGGGCCGCCGCTGCGTTCAAACACGGCGTTCACCACGCGGCTTTTCCAGCCGCGGTGGTTCAGATGGGCCAGTTTGGCCAGTTGTTCATTGGTAAGAATCGGCTGCGGCAGCAGCAGTCGATGCGCGTGGCCGGGCGTGGCCTCCAGCAGGTTTTTCTCCGGGCCAATGTAGCTTTCCAGGCTCATCACAATGGATTCCTTGTCGGAATCCAGCGGCGGATTGGTTACCTGCGCGAAAGTTTGTTTGAAGTAATCGTACACCATTCGCGGCAGATCGCTTAAGCAGGCCAGAGCGGCATCATTGCCCATGGATCCAATCGGTTCCATCCCCTGCAAAGCCATGGGAGTCATCAGCTTGTACACATCCTCGGTGGTATAGCCCAGGCACTGGGCGCGCTTGAGCAGCGATGATGGATCCAGACCGGCGGCCAGGGCAGCTTCCGGAATTTCCTCGAAGGTCAGGCGCTGTTCCTGCAGCCACTGGCCATAAGGATGTTCCGCCGCCAGGGCGGCTTTGAGTTCTGAATCGTCAATGATGCGGCCTTGGCGGAAATCGACGAGAAACATGCGCCCCGGTTGCAGCCGACCCTTGCGCACCACATTCTGGGGCGGAATATCCAAAACGCCCACCTCGCTGGCCATGATCACGCGATCGTCGGAGGTAACGTAGTAGCGGCTTGGGCGCAGCCCGTTACGGTCCAGTACGGCACCGATGTATTGGCCGTCGGTAAACGCCACCGACGCCGGACCATCCCAGGGTTCCATGAGACAGGAGTGATATTCGTAAAACGCCCGGCGGCGCAAATCCATCGATTCATGATTCTGCCAGGCCTCGGGAATCATCATCATCACCGCATGAGGCAGGCTGCGGCCGGTATGCAGCAGCATTTCCAGGCAGTTGTCAAATTCTCCGGAATCGGAGGTATCCGGCTCGATCACCGGCTTTATCTGCTCAATGTGCTGGCCAAAAAGAGGGCTTTGGAACATGGCCTCGCGGGCATGCATCCAGTTGATGTTGCCGCGCCGCGTGTTGATTTCGCCGTTATGGGCCATGAACCGCATCGGTTGCGCCCGGTCCCACGAGGGAAAAGTATTGGTGCTGAAACGGGAATGAACCAGCGCCAGATGGCTGACATAATCCGGATCGGTCAGGTCCGCGCGAAAATATTCGCGCACTTGAGCCGAGGTAAGCTGGCCTTTGTAGATCAACACCTTCGTGGACAGACTGCACACGTAAAAATACGAGGCCTGGCTTATATCCAGTGAGTGAATTTCCCGGCTGAAAATCTTCCGGGCCGTGTACAACCGGCGCTCCAGCGTATCGGGCGTATCCTCGGCGGCAGCATGCACAAACAGCATGCGCATGCGCGGCTCGGTGCGGCGGGCGGAAATTCCAATGGTGCTGTTATCCACCGGCACATCGCGCCAACCGCCAAATATCAACCCGTTTTCCCGGATGACCCGCTGCACAATTTCTTCACATATCACGCGCTGTTCATTATCCGAGGGCAGAAAAATGATGCCCGTGCCATAACGGCCAGCGGGCGGCAACTCCAGCTTCATATCGCGGCGGGCCACTTTAACCAGAAACTCGTGCGGCAGAGCGGTTAGAATACCCGCGCCATCGCCGGTGTTTTCCTCGCAGCCGCACGCCCCCCGGTGTTCCATGTGTTCCAGCATGGTGATGGCATCGGTGACAATGTCGTGGCTCGGGTGCCCCTTGATGTGCGCAATAAAGCCCACTCCGCAACTGTCATGTTCTTGCTGCGGGTCGTAGAGCCCCTGTTTTTTTGGAAGTCCGGCCGAAACATTCGGTGTCTTCAATGTAATAACCTCCGTGTGAGCCGCTTTTCGGCTCAAGCACCCACCACGCAAAAAACCCCTCAACCGCCAAGCCCATCCTCTCCAGAGGATAGAGCCTCGTAATTTTATCCAATTCGGTGCCGTGTATCAATATAACTGCGGGAAACAGGCTGGTGCGGGGTAGCCGGGCTTGGTAGCCGCCCAATTCCGCCGCAATTCACCCCAAACGCAAGTCCACGCTGCCGCCCGGTACATGCCGGCAGCCTCCTTGAGTATCGCGGGCGAGCTGGCTGGCCAAACGCCTCGCTTCACCGGCCCCTTCACCGTTGCCTGCTGGCATCTCAACAGCGCATGCGGTCCACCAAGTAAAGCCCGCGTGTTGTCAAGAAGTAGAAATGTCACCCTGTTAGCCGAAATAGAAGTGTCACCCTGACATCAATACTCCAGTGGCGTGGCGGCCCGGCGTAGGCGCAGGGAGGGGCGCAGCCCCGACCGTCGCCGGA
>JAJZCR010000088.1 GCA_021851715.1 Planctomycetota bacterium | reverse complement strand
GAATTTTCGTGCGGTCGGTTTCCCAGGAACAAGGTGCGGTGGCGGCCCCATGCAAGACCAGGCTATGGAGCAACCAGGGGGGAGTTTCCTCTTTGCTTCTGGCCCGGCGGGTGGCCAGCAGCCCGTTATACTCGCTGACGGCTTCGGTTTGTACAAACAAATTGCCAAAGGCTGGATGGGATAGATCCGCGTTGGGCGCTTGCAGCACGACTTCAGCGTAGGAGGTTACTTCCATCCGGCGCGGGATTTTTGATCGATTGGTGAGGCGGATGCGCCGCAATTCCAGATCGTCCTCGGGCGAGACCACCACCTGGGTGAAGGTTTCAATGGCACCATCGCGCCTCCGGAATTCCACCTTGCCTTCCGAGAAGGTAGCCTCATACATGGAGGGTCGCCGCTGCACCGGCTGATGCGTGTTGGACCAGTAAAGGCCCGCATCAAGATCGCGAATGTAGCAGAACACGCCCCGGCAATCGCGCGTAAAATCCTCGCGCCAGCGGGTAAGGGCCACGTTGCGGCACAGCGCCCGTGAGCCGCCTGCGGCGGTGATCATCAGATGATAACGACCGTTGGAGACCAGATGCACTTCGGGGACCGGAGTTTGGGCCGTATTAAACGACCGCCAGCCCGGCTCCTCTTGCAGCACGGGACGCTGGGCCTGGGCTACTTCGCCGGCGTGCGGGAACACCGGCCGACCTTGCGGACTTCGTTCCTGGAGGAGGAAATCGCCGGAGCGCAGCAGAGGGTCGGAGAGAAATCGGCATTGCATGGGATGATCCAACAGGCAGGCCTCCAACCCGAGCAGGCTCATGCCCTGATGATGCACCATATAGGATTGCACCACGGCGGGTTCGCCGGCTTCGGGGAGGCGCGATGGGGTGTAATCCAGAGCTTCGTAAAAGCCATAGCGGTGCAACATTCCCATGCCCGCCAGTCGCCGGAGGTTGGCGCAGGCGGCGGGCGGATTGATCAGCAGAGCCATGGCACTGGCGTAGGGGGCAATGACGGTATCTTCCGCCAAACGCCGCCGAAATCCCAGCCCCGGTACACCGAAGGCTTTGTATTGGTAATTGAGTTGGGCATCGGTGGCATTATAACCCGACTCGGAAATACCCCAGGGAATGCCGCGCTGGCGGCCGTATTCAATGTTGCGCTGCACCACCGCGCGATTCGTGGTGTCGAGAATGGTGTTGCGGTAGCTGGGCAGCACCAGTTCCGGCATGAGGTATTCAAACATGGATCCACTCCATGAAATGAGGGCGAGATCGCCGCCGGCACTGGTAAATTGCCGGCCCAGGCTAAACCAGTTTTCCTGCGGCAACTGGCCCAGCACAATGCCAACATAGCTGCCGATTCTGGCTTCGGAGGCGAGCAAATCATAAAACCCTGCGTCCATGCGGTTTTCCGTCACGCTAAAGCCTATCGAAAGCAGTTTGCGGTTTTTGTCGTATAGAAACACAAAGTCCATGTTGGCCAACTGCGTGCTTTCGTCGGCGAGCGTAGAAAGCGCTTTCATGCGGGCTTCGGCGGTTTCTAAGGTCTGTTCTAAAGCCTGGCGCAAATTGGTGGGTTGGGCCGGCGACACTGACTTGGCGGTAGCATGGTCCATGGCGGGCAAATGGGCCGGTCCGTTGGCCGAGGGGGCGGCGGCAAACGGTGGCGCGGCACATAAGTTTAAGGCGCGGCGGCACAAGTCGGGCAGATGGGCAAGCGGCGGGTTGGCATTGAGCTGGTCGAGAATTTGGCTCAGGCCGGTTTCGCTGGACAAGGCTGAGGCGGTCGTCATCTGATGCTGGGGCAGCGAAAAATTAAGCCACGGAGCCAGCGTGCGGAGTTCTTCCAGCAAATCCGCATGTTGCCGCTCTAAAGCCTGCAAGAACTCACCGGTGGCCCCGGTAATCCGGGGATGATCGGCCAGAAACCCATGCAGGTGGGTGTGGCTATCGCTGATGATGGCCGAACATTGGGACAGGGTGCCGTGCGGGCGGTGGTAGATCGACTGCAATTGATCGCACAGGCTTTTTGTGGCGGCCACCGATGGGTCCGGGGTTGGTAGCGGCTCCATGGAGGTCAGCGAATCCCGGATGGCCAAAAGCGTGGAATCCAGGCCGTCGATAGCGCTGGGCCACCAGGCCGGATCGCTCACGATGCCACGCAGGGCCGCAGCCAGCACAAGCAAATGGGCCGCCAAATTGCCGCTATCCACGGTGGAGATGTAGCGCGGGTTCAGCGGTGCCAGGGACAAAGTGTCGTACCAGTTGAGAAAATGACCGCGATATTTTTCCAATTTTCCCAGCGTATCAAAGGTACGGCGGGTGCGCAGGAGCAGGTTACCGGTGGATATCCATCCAAAATCGCGGGCGGCCACATTCGCCAGCAGGGCCAGGCCGATGTTGGTGGGCGAGGTGCGATGGGCCAGCACCGCATTGGGAAATTGCTGAAAATTGTCGGGTGGAAGATAGTGATCCGCGGCGGTGATATGGGTATCAAAATAGTTCCAGGTAGCGCGGGCCACCAGCAGCAAAAATCCGCGATCAGCCGGGTGCAAGTTCATAGCCCGGTCTGTTATTGGGCGGCTTAGCAGCCACGCCGCCAGGGGCGAAGCGATCCATATCGCCCCCAACAACAGAGCCAAAAGTCGCATGAGCATGGTGGAAGGCATGGCCAAGCCCAACACCACCGCCAGCAAACCGACGGCGGGTCCGGCCCACATGGAGCGGAGAAAGTCGGGCCAGTGGGTGCGGGCAAAGGCCTGCGCGGCGGAACTGGTGCGCCATTCCAGCAGTCGGCGGTGCGTCAGGTACATTCGCGTGAGGGCTCGGATGGTGGCATCCAAACTCAGATGCGCCTGGTCGGGTAAAAAGGTCAATGACAGACCGGCTTGAAGCAGATGCCGGAGCAGGTCTGCGAAGACGCGCTGCACGTGCATGACCGCACCGGCATGATCCGGTTTGCGAATAAGCCCCACCAGTGCTACCAGCAGCCCCGGCAGCAGCAATACCCCACCGCTGGCGGCTATCCACAACGGGCCATTGGGCAACAGGTCGGCCACAGCCAGCATTAACATCAGCAACAAGGCCAGAGGCACCAGGCTGCGGCGCAGATTGTCGAAGATTTTCCAGCGGGAAAAGAGCGACAGCACATTGCGTTGCCAGCGCAAGTCGGCATTTTGCACCCAGGGAAAAAGCCACGCCATAATTTGCCAGTCGCCGCGAATCCACCGATGTCGGCGGCCGGCATCCACGCCATAATGCCACGGATGGTCTTCAAAAAGCAGGGCATCGCTGATCAACCCGGAGCGTACGTGGCAACCCTCCAACAGGTCGTGGCTTAAAATGCGATTGGGGGCAAAGCGTCCACGTTGCGACTGGTCAAAGGCATCCACATCGAGAATGCCCTTGCCGATAAAAGACCCTTGGCCGAATAGATCCTGATAGACATCCGAAACGGCCATGGTATATGGATCCACACCCGCATCACCGACATAGAGGCGCGAAAACCAGGACCGGCTCGCGGAAGTCAGCTTGATGGCCACCCTGGGCTGAAGAATGCCGTAGCCTTCCGTGACAATGCCGGTAACGGGGTTTAACACCGGACGGTTGAGGGGATGGGCCATCGCCCCGATGAGTTCCGCCGCGGTGCCGCGGGGCAATTCGGTATCGGTATCCAGGGTAATAACGAACTGCACGCCCGGCAGGGCCGCCATATCACCGACGGTGGTTAGAAAGGCGTCGGTACTTCGCCCGCGTAAAAACTCCACCAGTTGGGTCAGCTTGCCGCGTTTGCGTTCATAGCCCATCCAGAGTTTTTCCCGGGCGTTCCATTGTCTTGGGCGATGGAACAGGTAGAAGGGCTGGCCAAAATCCGTGGCGAATCGCCGATTCAGGCCTTCAATGCCCTCCACCAGGCGACGCAGCAGGGCTTCGTCGCCGGGCAGAACCTGCTGGGTGGCGTCGGAAAAGTCGGTGAGCAGACCCAGCAGTATATTTTTATTCCGGTTGGCCAGGTGCTTCACTTCCAGTGCATCGAGCAAATCAGCAACGTCCCGCGGGCTGGTGACGATGGTGGGGACCACGACCAGCGTGCGGTATTCATCCGGTACGTGCTTGGAAAAATCCATCCGCGGTAGAATGGACGGAGGAATCACCAGCGTGACGAGATAGTTGGCTAACGCAATGGCCAGCTGGCTGGCAGCCAGCAAGGCGGCCAAGCCGGCCATGATGGTCCAAAGAGTCGGGCGGTAATCGCCGGTGCCCCGCACCAGCAGTACCATGAAACCGACAACCAACACGGTGATCAAGCCATGGTAAAAAGCCAGCGGATGGTTGCGCAAAAACCGAATGCGGCGCTGTGACCCAGGCAGCCGAGCCCGAAGCGCTGTTTCAAGTTCCCGCCGGCCCCGATCCACCAGGTAATAGCCCACATGGCTGCGGCGATCGACGGTTGGGTTATCACGCGGGCACCGGCTGGCGAGTTCAATGGCTTGATCCGCCACCCGCAATTCCGAGACACCCGTCCACTTGGCCAGATTTTCCACTTCGTGCCGGTAGCGATCGCGGCTGCGAAAATCCATGTTCCGGTAGCTGCCGGCGGGGTCGCGGGCCAGCGATTGTTCCACCACACTCTGTGATTCAACAAAATCTTTCCAGTCGGTGGCATCAATAAAATGCAAACTGCCGATGCAGTTGGCGATCAGCACATGGTCTGCGGCCTGGCGTTGGCTTTCTTCGTGACGCATGCGCTCAAGACTTTTGGAACTCCGGGCCAGCATTTGGGCCAGCCAGTCCAGAGCCAGACCCAGCGAAGCGCTGTGGCCTTCCAGACGCCGCACACATTCCGTGGTGAAGGCCGAAGAAAGCGGCGGTTCCGCACGGACCATTTCAGCCAGGACAATGATGATCTCATCGGGGCTTTTTTCCGAGGCGGCAATAAGTTTGTCCGCCCACTCATTGGCCAGATTGCGATGGTAGCGCCCTTCGCGGATGCGCGAAGCCACTCGCCGCAGATTTTCCACCAGCGCCAACCGCAGCATAATCGGCACGGCCCAGAGTTCGCCCATGCTTAGCACGGCTTTTTTCTGGTAGGCCCCCGTAAACCGGGCCAAGGCTTCGGAATCGATGCGTCCGTCGAGATGGCTGATCAGGGCCAGCACCATGCCATAAACCCGTGGAAATCCGGTCAGCGCTCCACTGGACAATTGGGGCAATTCCAGCGAATAACGGCGTGGCAAATGCCGCCGGATCAACAAAATTTGTTCTTCCACCAAATAATAATTGTCCAGCAGCCATTCGGCCGCGGGCGAAACATGTTGGCCCCCGTTTAAAGCCTCATTGACCAGTTGATAGGCCGAAAGCAAAACCCGCTGATTTTCCGCCAGCCGCGGCAATAGCCGGTCGCCGGTGGCCACGGCGGGTTTTCCCGGCCATGCGGTCGCCATTTCCCCGGCGAGCTGTTCCAATTGTTCGATGCTCAGCAGTTCTTCGCGGAGCGGATCCTCCGCGGGGGTATCGGCGGCGAAGGCCGCCGACGGACGAAAAACTGTTTTGTTTAACAAACCCAAAGCATATTCCTTTTAGGCGGCGACAACGGACCAGCCAACAACATCCCGCCACAAGGGATGATAGCACCAAATTGGATGGAGGGGACATATTTGGAAAAATGTTTTCTCATTGCGCTGGTGATACGTATTGAAGGATATGGCTGCGCGGACCTCCGGGCCGCCCGCGCAGCTCTTAGGCCCCGTGGCCAACCTGGGGAGATATTTTCCTGGGGTGCGGCCATCAATATGTGGCAATATTTCCAAAACTGGTAACCAGTTGCAATATGCAACGGGGTTCCTGGCGCGGTTATCGAGGGTCGCAGTTGGCTGGGGCGGCATCTGGGCCGCAATCGCGGTATCTCAATGGGGCCATGGACCGGGTACGGACCCGAGCTTGGTTGGCAGTGTGCTTGAACCTGTGAAGATGGTTTTTGTCGTGGCGGAAGGCGTTTACAAATACTCGCCGACACGGCGAAGGCCCGGTGAAATCACATCGCGGTTAATTTTTGCCAGGTCCTTGAACAAAGCCCGGGCCTGTTTGGAAAACTGCTTGATAGGGTAGGAAAGCAGCGCTTGGGCCAGCAATTTTGGACCGTCCGTGGCGATGGCATCGGCCACCATGGTTTGATGTGTGGCCAACGAACTAAGCAGGCCGTGTAGAACCCCCGGCACTTCATAGCGACCGGCAGCCCCAGGGGTCCGAATCGTAACCCCTTGGCGGAACTGGCCACGCAGAGTCAGAACGTATGTCGCATGGCCAGCGACAATGAGAAGGAGCCCACGGCCACGATGCTGGCGATGCCCACCGCCCTGCAACGGCACGCCTTTGAGTTACTGGGGTGTGCCCAGTAACGGGACGCAACAAAATGGACCAAACCCTTGAACTGCAAGGGTTTTCTCATTTTCGCGGGCTAAACTCCGGGTTAAATCGGTGACCCGCGATTCCAAGCTCGCGTTCTGTAATTCCAGTGCAGTGATGCGTGCTGATAGGCTTGTTCGGTACGCACATCCATGTCGTTTTGACCAGTCCTTTTCTGATGCTTTTATCGGTCGAACCAGGCCCCTGGATGCAGAAAGTATTTTTCATGGTTTGTTCTTGCATGGCCGGGCGGGAGAGGTTAGCATTATTTGCGTTCAGTCCCGATGGCCATCGGGATTGACCGGCCCAAAGACCGTGAAAATAAAATTTCCAAAACACAACGCGCTCTCGGACTTTCCCCGCCTCGCCGCATGTTGCGTGGGCCGCACGCCGATCATCCGCATGATGGCCAAGCTGTTCGTGTTTGCCGCCGCCGGTCTATCGGTTTCCGGAGGCGTTGCGCCATGACCACCGGGAGTTACCCAGATGACCTTTAACCTCGTCGAAATTCTGAAAACGCTTGCGGATCGCCGCCCCATCTTTCATTCAGAGGCGGATTTCCAGCACGCGCTGGCTTGGATTATCCACGAGCAACATCCTGACTTGGCGGTCAGGCTTGAAAAACGCCTCGGCACGCAGGAGCCGAGGGCCTACATCGACATCTGGGTAGAACACAATGGGGCAATCTACGCGATTGAGCTGAAGTACAAAACCAAGCTTCTCCAATTCGAGGTGGGCGATGAGTTGTTCGACCTTCGCGACCAGAGCGCCCAGGATCTGGGCCGGTACGATTTCTGTAAGGACCTCCAGCGGATCGAAACGCTGGCCGACGCATACCCCGACATGTCTGGTTTCGCCGTGTTCTTGACGAACGACCACGTGTATTGGCAGGAGAGAGCTCGCGGCGACCAGGCCGATAGAGCGTTCCGGCTGCATGAGGGAGCGAAACGACACAGGCAACAACAACGCTCTGGTGTTAAACCTGCCGATGGCGCGTTCCGGCTGCATGAGGGAGCGAAACTGGCCGGTAAACTTAAATGGAAGAGCGGCGTGTCCTCCGGGACCACGACGGGGCGAACCGACGCTATTTGTCTGAAACAGCAATATTCTCTAAAGTGGATGGACTACTCGAAGTGCGGCCCTGAGACGAACAGCCAGTTTCGGATGCTCATCGTGAGTATCGGACCGTCTACGCACGCTCCAGCAGAGACAACCAAATCATAACCCGTGTCTGTAAGCCTCAGGCTGGGCCAGAGACTTTTCGCCCGGACGCTTCCCAGTAGGCCGCCAGAGGGACTGTTCCGCTTATCTCCACCCGCGAATCAGGAAACTGGCTGCGGTGGGCCGGAGTCGTAAAACCGTTGCCGGAACTGGCGCAGAAAACGAAAACGCCGCCAAAGTTTCTTGGCGGCATCTCCTGAAAACCAAAGGGCCGGTCACACTTGTAACCGGCCCAACAATAGCGGGGGAGGGATTTGACAAGGCTGGTTGTCCAATCACCAATGTTGCCTTCAGCTATCGCCCCACGGGGCCGCGCTAATCCCGCACCTGCTCGAGGGGCCACGCCACCCCTCGCACCTTGAGGCCGTGCCCAGCGAGGTTTCCTGCGGCTCAACGGATCAGAATTGATACCGGAGGTGATGGCGGATGCAACCCAGATCGATGGAGTGAGACAATCGGCCACTTGATAATCTCCATCCACAACATTTGACAATAGCTCAAAAGGGAGCAACTACGCATCTTGAAGGACTATGCGCTCAAACGCTTCGAGATGCTGGATTACCGCGTCGCCCTGGCCAAAGGATGGGATATCGGATCAGGGCCGACCGAGGCGATGTGTAAGACGCTGACCTTACGACTGAAACGCTCCGGTATGAAATGGGATGCCGACCATGCCGCCGCCATGATGACGCTACTGGCGATGCGTGAGAGCAACCAGCACCAACAATGGTGGGCCATGCGGGCCCGCGCCGCTTGATGCCAAAAAATATGGCCACACCCGTCACGGCTGTCTCGGCGTCGAAGAGCTACCACCCAGCGCGGGCATCGAATATAATACTCGAAAGGCTCCAGAGCCGTTGGCAGGCTGGTTCCGGCCAAGCTATTTAACATTTATCGGACATAGACGGGGGAATCGTGGCAGTTAGCAAAAAAAGATTTCCGCTCCAAAGCGCTATTGTTGTCGCCATAGTGGTCGATTTTTTGGCGGCAATCGCTCTTGGATATACGGGCTTCGAGATGCGTGCCGCTGCCACCCATACAATTCTTTCGGTCTCGGATGCGCTCTATCTGACGCTTCAGCTGTTTACCTCCACCTCAGGTGACGTGACGCCAATGAACTGGGCACTCCAAATTGCGCGATTTATTGCTCCCGTTGTTCCAGCCGGCACTATTTTGTGGGTAGCCTTGTTTGCATTGCGCGAGCATTATCACCGCTTTAAACTGCGCTGGATGAAGAATCATGTTGTAATTTGCGGTTTAGGCCGTAACGGGCCGCAGTTGGTGCGGGAATTCCTGCTTGATAAGCACGAGGTGGTGGCCATTGAGGTGAATCCCCAGAATGAGCATATCCGAGGTTGTTTCGATATGAAGGCGAATATTGTAATCGGCGACGCATCAACTGAAGAAGTGCTCCGTCGGGCACACGTGACCCACGCCAAACATCTGATTGCTGTTGCGGGCGATGATGGGGTCAACGCGAAAATCGCCGGCCAGTTGGTGCATATCCTCGCAAATAAAAAAATTCGACGCAGGCCCACCTGCCATTTCCATATCGTCAATTTCCACCTTTATGGCTTATTGAAGGATCATAACCTCGCCCAAATGTCAACCAACAGCTTGAGGTATTCTCTGTTTAATATTTACCAGAATAGCGCTCGGCTGCTGTTCCAGAAATATTCTCTGACGAATCCGCAACGGCTGAATGACCAGGGCTATACGCCCCATTTGATCATCGTCGGCCTGGGGGATATGGGAGAGGCGGTTCTGATGCAGGCGGCCAAGATCGGCCACTTCGCACCCAATAAGAGCATCCGAATAACCGTTGTGGATAAATCCGCCAGCGCTTTGGTCAAGCAGTTGCAGCATCGCCACGCCGGTTTGGCAAGGGTCTGCCAAATTGACTCAATTCGTGGCGATATCACCAAACACGAGAAGCAAATCGAAATTTCCAAACTCGCCAGTAGCGCTGGTTCGCCGGCGGTGGTCGCCTTTTGTTATGGTAATGACCATCTGAATGTGACCAGCGCTTTGGAAATGTCCAAGCTTATCACTAGCAATGAGGTCACCCTTCTGGTGCGGATCGACAGGCACGAGGGGTATGGAACCTTGATCGAAAAAATGAATCCTTCCGGGGAGCCACAGGGCTGTGCGGTTCACCCTTTTGGATGGATTGAAAGTACCAGCAGTCGCTCGACCCTCTTGGAGGAATCGTTGGACACCATTGCAAGTAGACTTTACGAAGATCAAAAACCGGGCCGCCTTTGGGGACAACTTCCTGAACAGACAAAGGACATTTATCGGCAACGCGCCGACCATATTTACGTCAAGATGATGATGGTGAACCGCCGTATAATCCCGAAGGAATCACACGTGGACGGCTCCGACGAATTCACGCAGGATGAAATTGAAGTGATGGCGGCGGCTGAATGTGCAAGGCGCGTGGCTGAAGCAAATTTCTCGCCCCCGACGGGCGGCGGGGCTCAATCAAATGCGACACCCACAGTTACCGGGGAGGACAGAGCCGTCGTTCGGAACATTCCGACGGCTCTGGCGGCGGCGGGTTAGGTTATAGGATACCGAGGTAGTCCCGGTCAAAATACGACGCACACGGACTGCCCATTTTTCTTGAATTCAGGGGTCTGGGGAATGCCACACCTGGATCGCTCGGTGCTCCATTCGTCGTCGTCGTACTCGTCCTTACCATTCCTCTCAATCAAATCAAAAAAAACCCGAAATAGGATGCGCCGGTCCGATTTCATTCCGGTGCTGGTTTCCGCGGATACAAGGTGCTGGAGCGCGGAAAGAAGATTTTTGCGGCATTCCGCCGAGTGCTGGCCTATTGGGCGCTTATTGCTCGCCTCGGCGTGAGATTTCAGTGACCTGTCCTCCCCAGCCCTAGATTTCTGTGCCTCTTCTTCCATAGATCTCCCTGACCCGTCCTCCCCAGAGTTCCGTGCCTCGTCCTCCTTATTCGCCGCATAAAGGTAAGACCCGAATTCTACCGCCGCACGCAAAAACAAAAAGTTCACATACCACAGATTGTCTAATCGCCCAGAGGCAAACAACACCTCCGCTCGCTTCAAAAATAGCCCGGCGGTTTCCAGACAGCTAGACTGCTCCCGCTTAAACTGCCCCCGGCCCGTGGATTTGGGTCTATTATCCGGCGGGCGGTGGAACTTTATCAACTCACATTCGGCTCTCATACACAGAAAGTGTGCGGCCATAAGCCTCCCATTGGGATCGCTTTGGGGCGAGAGCATTGATTGAGCCCTGTTGAATTGTACCTCTGCTCTCGCCTCCTGTCCGAGGTGGTAGCATGCGACGCCGCTTATGGCGTAAAGGTAGCTGGAGGACGCATGGCCACGCGGCCCCAGTGGGAGGGAGCCATGCAGTTTAATCAGGGCCTCGTCGCATGCCTCGGCGACCTGTTTTAATACATGCAGTTTAATCAGGGCCTCGTCGCATGCCTCGGCGACCTGTTTTAATAATGGGTTTTCTTGGTCCTCCAACTTCCTGGGCCGGCCGCAGATCCATTTGAGGTGCGGGGAGCCAAGCAGTTCGTCGAGCCGATCTTTCGCCATCTGCCCGGCGATCCTCGCTCTAATTTCATGCAACTCTTTAAGATCGGTGGTATCGTTGCCTTGGTCTAATAGGCCGTCGATCCTTTTCAAGCAGGCATTTGAAACATCGTTGCTAAACTCCCGCCGGTCCTTTTCGCGCCGCTCCTTTTTGAACCATGTGTCGGAAATTGGATTGGTCTTCACCTCGAAGCCAGTTTTGTCCAATTCCTTGTCCACGAAAACGATGGGAGCCATGACAAAATGGGCCAGATCTGAAGCTATCTCAATTAACCGTGGCGTTGTGGCGGAACAAACAACACTATCGGAAGCTACCTCAATTAACCGTGGCGTTGTGGCGGAGCAAACAACACTATCGGAAGCTACCTCAATTAACCGTGGCGTTGTGGCGGAGCAAACAACACTAATGATGGTTTTCCGCAGGGAAATCAGCTCATCCAGCAGCGCGAAATCCTCCTTAAATGAAAGTAGCTCCGCAACCTTGTTCTCGCCCATGTAGAGTTTGAAACTGGCGAAATAATACCGCAGCGCAGTACGTGGATGGCCACCGGCGTCAACCAATTTAGCCATCCGAGAGAACAACCTCGCCGCAAGCTCCCGAGGTTTCGGAAGTTCCTGGTCTCGGGCGGACGCTTTATTTGTCTGACCTATTTGGTCCAGCAGAAATTTCGCGACAACGGTCAGCTCCGCGACCAGATCGGCCACGCGGCCACGGGTGAGCAGATTTTGGTACTCGCCCTCAACCGCGCCTACGATCGCGCGCAAGTTGGCCCCCCACCTGTCGTCCTTACATTTTTTGTAGTAAAGGACCGAAAGAAATTGGTAATACACAAACTCAATGAACACCGAGACATCGTGAGATCGCTTGTAGACATCTTGGAAAGCAAAATCAGCGATGCCGCCAAATACCTCTGCCAAGATATTCTGTGGGAAAAGCCCTTTCCTGTCGTCTACGCACCAATTGTAGACGCTGTCGCGAGTCTCCAGATGCATCCAATAGAAACCACCCTCCATGCGCGAGAGCAGCGGCCATTCGCGTTGGCCGTCCGCACACGCTGATTCAGCGTTCTGGAGCGCCTCTTGCGCCACCCTCATGATATCGTTACCAGAACTGAGCTTCTCTACCCGTTCAGCAATCACTTTGGCCAGACAGCCGTCGGACTTTTTCACCAAGCGTAAATAGCGAACGAAAGAGACGAGCAAGGCCGTCCTGCTCCGCGGACCGCGGAGCAGGCTGGCTATGGCAACCATGACGGCCCCATCGGAAGTAAGGCACGTATCGCAGTGGCTGTTGCTAGAATTTTTTGCGCCGATTGCGGCTTCCAGACACTGGACTGCAGCTGTAGCCCGCTGGTCTTCTGGGGGAGCGTCGGTTTGCGGAGCGTTAGCGGGGACATTCCGGCCTAAAATGAGCTTCACTTGCTCCTCGACCGTTCCGGCATCGGTGGTTGGAAGTTCCATTTTCGTTAGCGCCAACATAACAGCGGATACGCCAAACCCCGACTTTTTGTACTCTTTATGAAGCTCGGCAAAGAACCCAATAAGGAGCGAGCGCTGGGATTTCAAGCGATCATCTTCGATCGGGTGGCCGCCTTTCCACAAAGCGGGGTGCGGCTTGGCAAACTCGCCAAGCGAATCAATCGCAAGTACGAAGTTGCCACGGCGTAGCGAATAGGCAATCCAGCGTGCCGCCACCTTAACCTCCCATTCGTCATTGTCGCCATCACGACTCCCCTGGCCGTTGTCATTACACGACGAGTCGGTGCCCATTTTCGGGTGGTATTCCGCATCCCGAAGCAACAGGGCCCGGCTCACCGGGACATGGCCACGATCAAGCCGTGAGAGCTCGTCCAAAATACAGGCGACGAGGCCGGCCCGCGTAGTAAAATTGGCGGCGTCAATCCATACGACGTCCCGAGCCATGCTGGGGCTTTCCGGCTCGCTGCCAGACGCTGGTTGTGCGACGTTGCCGATGATTTCGGGTGGCCGTCCATTTTCTTCGGGTGTCCGATAAGCGCCTTTCATCAGAGCGGTGGAGGTGCCGTCTCCGGCATTGGCCGAAAAAAAGATTGTAAAATTTCCGTTCTGCGGCTCAACTCTTATCCTTTTTTGGTTTTGGATTATTCCCAGCCTTGGAGGCATCGGGACGACAACGCGATACCCGGTTTGACTGGTCGCGTGCTGATTAGCGACAACCTGATGGATCTCCTGCAGAAACAGTTGGGCGTGGCGATACTTGCAGACTATCACAGGGAAGCTACCCGCCGTTCCCCACGAGGCCGCAGCTTTGGCGGACGCTTCCAGGCGCGGCGGCGGGTCGCCTTCCCGCAGCACCCACAGAACGTGCGGACGGCCCGGGTCTTTGCGGCAAGAGGTTTGCAAGTGGTCCGCCACGATGTCCATCACGCGCCGGTCGCTGCCGCTGTAACCGAGCACGAGCAGGAGCGGTGGCACGTCGCCCCTGTCCGATTCATTCTGGAAATACCCACGGATTTCGGCCAGCGCCGCTGTGGAGAGGCTCTCATCCAAATCGTAGCCGGCCCGGAGCGCGTGTGTTCCACCATGCAATTTAACCACTGATATGTCCTGGTTGCGTACCAGCATTGAACTGGGAACCGGGTCATGTTTTGTAACCTCGTAGACGGTCGGTGATATTCCCTCGTTGCGCAACGCCCTTTCGATAAGGGAATCGAAATTTGTGGTAAGGATAAGGTCGATCTTCATCTGCGCCACAATGAAAGCAATGAATTGGTGGGCCGTCGTGGGCTGCCTGTCCTTCACAAAGTGATCAAAAAATGCGTCAACGAGGCTGCTGTTGCCGTTGGTAACAGCCAGAAGTAAGGCGCGGTAATCGGTGCATGTCGCGGGCCGAACTGGGAGCGTATTGACCCTCTGTTCTCCCATTGTTGCGCATAATGGCGCGACCCGCCGAAGTTCCTCGCCAGCGGCCCAATGGTAGAGCTCTTTCCGCTGTTTCTCGAACACCTCGGTGAGAACCTTGGCGCGGCGTTCATTTTGCATCAAAAGCCAATTCCGCCAAGCGTCGTGTCGATGGGGCCAGCCGTACCGGAGGAGATATCCGCGAGAATCACTCCATCCTTCATTTTTGGCCAGCCCGTAAACCAGCACGATATAATCCGCCAACGCAGCCGATGTGGGAATCCCCGCGCTAACGGAGATGCCGGCACCGAACAACGGAATAATCCGACGGCCACTACGGTAGCACTCCTCGATGCACCGGAAGGCCTCTTCAGGATGTTCAACCTGTTTCAAGCCGCCGCCCGGCTGGCTGGTACTTGCACCCATATCGAGATCCTCATTGACTCGGCCCGGCCGGACGCCCGGCGGCCCGCCCCGTTCGTTTTTCTCTCAGTGTCGACGACACTTTCCGCCTCCCTTGCAGCGTCATGAAGCCCACCGCGAGGGTGCCAAACAGCGCCAACGTGCCCGGCTCCGGCACATTGGGGCCGCTGGCCGCGAAATCGCTCAGCAATACTGCGTTCGGCGCGGTGCTGTCGCCATAATCCACTTGGAATGATCCCAAGCCGTCCGCTGTTTCTAGCCGGCCGCCGCTGGCCACGTTAAGAAATCCTCCAGAAAATGTGTAGCCCCCACCCACGGTCAGAACCGTAAACGTATCGAGATTGGTTATCACGTTCTGGAGATTATTTGCAAACCGGATGACCAGATCGCCGCCCAACGTCGCATCACCATTGATCGTAATACCGCCTGTGGTGGGTGTGCCCCCAACGAAATACTCGAGCGTGGAGGGACCGTTGCTTAGAACGACTGAAGCGTTGATTGTTCCACCGCCGACCAGGGTTCCATCGCCTACGTTCAACGCCGCCGCTGAAATGATGGTGCCATTGTCTAGCGCGACCTTTCCGGAGTTGGCGAGGGTCACCCCGTTATCGAATTGCAGGGTGCCGCCGTTGGTGGCCTCAATCACGCCATCGTTCTCAACGGCCAATGACGTTGAGCCGCCGGACGGCAGAAATTCCAGCGTCTGGCCGTTGACATCGGCGTTGACGGTGCCATTGTTGATCAGGGCGGCCTGAATCTGCCCGAAGCCGGTGATGCTGTGGCCGGCGGCC
>JAJZCR010000087.1 GCA_021851715.1 Planctomycetota bacterium | reverse complement strand
GCGAGCGGTCTTGTTTACCGAAAGGGCGGCGTATGCCAGACGAATTCGTGGTTGTCGTTTCCGGCCTACCGCGATCCGGCACGTCGCTGATGATGCCAATGCTGGCCCGCGGCGACGTGCCCGCGATCACGGACTCTACGTCAGGACGGTTGCTTTCCATGTTTTTCTCCCCGCCAACGCGGGGCATTTTACCCGAACGTGGGATTGGTGGGGGAAAAAGTCCAATACAAATGGAGGTTTTTAGCCGTGAATAAACCAAAATCGTCCGAACTGGGAATTGTCGAAACGTCGGCAAAATGTGCAAAGTGCGGCGTGGTTGGTATTTACGAAAAATTCGGCGGCCAACGGCTATGCCGCCCGTGCCGGGCGCGGGCCGAGGTGGACGCGGCGCGTGCGGTCCCGGTGGAAAAATGTGCGGTCTGCGGCATCCCCATTTATGGAGACAAGCCGGCGTACTTGGTGGGAGAGCAGATCGCGTGCGAAAAATGCTGGGCGGCGGAACGAGCGATGGCTCTGGCCCCCAAATGCCCACTCTGCGGCCAGCCCATGGCAAAAACCCGCGTCCCGCAGCACGGGTGCGCGGCTAAACTGCTTTTTATCGTGGCTGGGTTCATAACGATGGTTGTCTTGACTTTTTCCATGGGAAGATGGGGAGTGGTTCCGGGAACACTGGGACTATTCCTCGGCTTCATCGCACTAATCGCCTTCGCCTTGGTCGGGGACCGGCGAAAAAAAGTTCTCAAATGCAGCCGCTGCGGCCACATCGCGGCGCGGGAGTAACCCCCGAAAAATATATGCCCAGCGCGGCCATGGGAGGCTAAAACTGGCGTGGAGACTCCCATGCTGGAACATGCTGCGCACGCGGCTCATAACGCATCCGAGGTGGTCGGATTTTTCGGCGCGACTGCGGCTGCGGTGTCGTCTGGATGGGGGCTGTGGGCACACCTGCGAGCACGCAGCGAACGGCGATCGCGCTGTGCGGCGGAGTCCGAGGTGCGAATGTGGAGACATAAATATATGGCTGCGACGCGAGCGTTGGCCGAGAAAACAAAAACCAAGGTGGAGTAAAACATGACAAGGTGGAATATTTTAATCCTTTGTGCGGCGGCATTTTTGTGCGCGTCCATGGTGGCATGCGCGACGCAAAAGCAGCGGGACCAGACGCGGCACTGGCGGGAGCAGCAAGAATTTTGACGCCCGCGGAGTTCGCGGCCGCAAGGGCCAAATAGCGGCCAGCACCGGGCTGCTGGTAAGCGTACCGTTTTCAGGAATACAAAAAAAAGGGGCGTTCGTCCTCGTTGCAGTAGCTTGTTTACCGCTCAGCGGCTACGGGCCGCGGCAGCAGTCGATGCGAACGCCCATTACGCTTCCCAGCCGTTATTTACAAATAATGCCGGTAGGGGAGTGCCGCCTAATCCGCCGCAGGCACTCCTGATCATGCGTCGGCAAACTTGGACGAACGGCCATGGTTTGGTATGATACCGGCACAATCGCCCATAGCATATACGCCAAAGGTTGAGTTTGCCGGTGATTGCAGTAATGTTGGCCGCCGTAGCTCAGTCGGTAGAGCGACGCTTTCGTAAAGCGTAGGTCCTGGGTTCAAGTCCCAGCGGTGGCTGTTGAATTTGCAGGTATTTGGGCTAATTTTTAGCCATCGCGGATGTTCGCCCGCAACCCCACCATCCAGAATTGCGGTCTCCCAGCGCTCCCACCTTTTCACGTCCGGAGGGTAGTTGTGCGTTCCTGCCCGGCGTGCATTCTCGCCGTAATGATCAACGGCCGTGGGCCAGAAAATAGCCATGGATGTGGAAGTGAACTTTTCCGGCTATACTGGTGAAGGTTTACAGGTCGTCTGGCGCAACTACCTGTTTTCGCCGCAGAATGAAGCCACCGGCACGGTCAGTAACATTCCGACAAAGGCCCGGCTGAATTCCCAGTGGTGGGGTGCGGCGATGATCAAATGAGGCCCCCGGTGCAGTACCCTATTATAAATTAGGAGTCATTCATGCGACGTGTCTGGCAGTCGGTGGAAGCAATTGTTATTTTATTGATGATTCTAACTTCCATGGCGGCTTGCGCCGCTCCGCCCCGCGCGGCTTCCAAGGGACAGACCGGGACTGTCGTGGTGGCGTCCGGCCAGCAGATTCGGATCAAATATACGCTCCCTGCGCCGGGCAATGTGACTATCGTGATTAATGACGCCCAAGGCCGGCGCGTGCGCAATTTAATCGGCGCCCTGCCGCAAACCGCCGGGCCGCATAGCATCACCTGGGATGGCACCACCGACGCCGGCAAGCCCGTGCCGCCCGGCCACTACCAATGGCAGATGCTCTATGACCACGGCATCGGATTGAAATACGTGCTCACCTATGGCAACCCCGGTACACCACCGTGGGCGACCAGGAATGGCACCGGCGGCTGGGGGTCCGATCACATGGATCCGCAGGCGGTGGCGGCCGCGGGCAACGACGTGGTGATCGGCTCTCCCATGGCGGAAAACGGCTGGTACCTCATCGGCGTGAATCTCCATGGCCGCAAGCAATGGGGACTGCGCAACCGCTTCGCCTTTGGCAACGTCAATATCTCCCTGGCCGCCGATCACCAATACCTGTACGTGGCTGCGGAGGAGAATCCCTCCCCGCTGATGCACTATTACAAAAGGCTCGCCCACCTGGTGCTTTACCGCTATCGCCTCAGCGACCGGCGGTTATTCCCCATGGATTACCGCAAGGATCATCTCGGCCGCCCCATTCGTGCGCGGATGGAGTTGATCGTCAGTAACAAGATGAACGGCAACCTGCGGGGACTCGCGCTGGCGGGCGGGTTTGCCTACATTTCCCTGACCCGTGAAAATCGGATCGCGGCGGTGGCGCTGCGGCAATCGGCCCGCGGCGCGGACTGCCGGCTGGATCCGGCGCACGACATCCATATTTCACACCCCGGACCGCTGGCGGCTGACGGCCCTGATGCCCTGCTGGTGATCCAGGGCAGGCAGGTTCTGCGGATCAATCTCAAAACACACCAGACGACGGTTTTAATCGCTCACGGTCTGCAAGCTCCCTCCGGCATCTGCACCGACGCCGCCGGCGACATTTTCGTCGCCAACCGCGGCGTGCTGCAGCAGGTAAAAATGTTCAGCCCCGCCGGAAAGTTTCTTCACAGCATCGGCGTGAAAGGCGGCCGCCCGGCGCGCGGATTTGCCAATCAGCAGGGGATGTTCCAGCCCGCGGGCCTGGCTGTGGACAGCCGCGGCCGGCTGTGGGTCGCCGAACAGGATGACCGGCCCAAGCGCGTGAGCGTGTGGAATATTTCCACCGGCCGGCTGGTGCGAGCGTTTGTCGGTGCCCCGCACTACGGCGCCATGGACGGCTGCGTGGCTCCGTTTGACAGAAACATGGCCTTCGGCGAAGGCGTTCAATACCGCCTGAACTGGAAGAATCAGGGGCAGGTCGGTCCGCAAGATTACCAATACGTAGCCACTGTCAGCCGTAAAATGGGGCCGAACGATGTCTTCGGCGGCAACTATCCGATCCAGATCTTCCGCTACCACGGGCGGATCCTGACCGGCAGCGGCAACACCGTGGAAGTGATTTCGCAGCTCCGGAACGGTTATCTTCATCCCCTGGCCGCCATCGGTTCCATCGATACGCTGGTGGCACGCCAGGGAATGGAGACGGGGGCGATTGCCCGGGCCATACCCGCACTCAAGGCCGCAGGCGCTAAACTCGCCTGGGACACCCACCTTCCCATCGCCTCATTTATCTGGACCGACCGCAACGGCGACGGCATCCCCCAGCCTTCCGAAATAGTCTGGAAGAAAAATCTTCAGTGGGGGGGCTACTGGGGCAACAGTGTGGATCGCCACCTGACGGTTTTCATGTGCAGCGGGGGCGTGGTTTACCGGCTGCCGGTGACCGGGTGGACCAAGGCCGGAGTGCCGATCTACAGCTTCAAGTCGATGACCGCCTTTGCCTACCGTGGCTCGGTGGAATCGGGCATGGCCGTCTCGCCGGATGGCAAAACGCTTATTGTCAACGCCCGCCCCACATTGCAGGGCATTGACGTGCATACCCACCAGACTCTCTGGACCTATCCGAATCCCTGGGCCAGCGTGCATGGTTCGCACACCGCCAACGTGCCCGCGCCCGGCCGGCTGATTGGTCCGGATTCCATCACCGGTTTTGCCCGTGTGCCGGGTGTCGGCACCTTATTTGCCATGAACGGCAACCTCGGTCAGCAATTCCTGATGACCACCGACGGCCTGTGGGTTGCATCGCTGCTGCACGATTGGCGGCTGGCGCATGGCGAAGGCATGTATTCCATCCAAGATGAAGATTTTGGAGGTTACTTCTGGAAAGATCGCGCCACCGGTCATATCTATCTGGAAGCCGGCAAGGATGATTACCGCATTTTCCGCGTGACCGGCCTGAAAACGATTCGCCGCAGTGCAGGTGCGTTTACCATCACGCCGGCGCAGGCGTCTGCAATCGCGGCCCGTGTGGCGGCACGGCACGCGCCGCGACAGCACGTGCTCACGGTGGCCGTGCCCCGCCTTTCGGCACCCATGAAACTCTCCGGCAATCTTGCCGACGTGCCGGCGGCGATGCACTTTACCCGCGTGGTGGCCGACGCCGCCAATCAATTCCGCTTCGCTCTCGGTTACGGCAGGCGAAATCTGTACCTGGTGTGGGATGTGACCGATTCCTCTCCGTTTGTCAACACCGGCCGCAATTTATCCCTTATGTTCAAATCCGGTGATTGCGTGGACCTGATGCTGGCGACCAATCCCCTGGCCAACCCGCGCCGCACCTCCGGCACCGCCGGCGATGAGCGGCTGCTGCTTACGCTGTTTCACCACAAGCCGGCGGCCGTACTCTATAAACAAGTGGACCCCACGCATACGTGGCCGGCGGCCTTTGTCAGTCCGAGCCGAGCCGTCTATTTTGGCAGCGTCACGCGGCTGCGCAGCGTTGCCATGGTCGTCCATGACACGGCGCATGGCTACACGGTCATGGCCAGGGTGCCGCTGGCGAAATTGGGGATCAATCTGGCCAAGTCGCGGATTTTCGGCGGCGATGTGGGCGTTATTTTTGGCTCACCGACCGGCGGCAGCGCCCGGCTCCGGCTGTACTGGTCCAACAAGGATACGGCCATTACCTCCGACGTGCCCAGCGAAGCCGCCCTCCAGCCGAACCATTGGGGCAGGTTGGTGTTCAAATAACCGGCCTCGCGGCTGAGTGTGGATGATTCATGATCGCGAAGTGGATTCTGCCGGTGCGCTGCGCCAAGCCCGCAATCCTACGGGCGGCGGACAGTGCGGTGCGGGCTTTGCAGCTATTCCCCACCTGGTGTGCCGGCATTGAATTTATGAACTGGAGACGAGGGGAATCGAACCCCTATCTGCGCATTGCGAACGCGCCGTCCTCCCGTTGAACGACGTCCCCAAACACCACAACGACCAAAATTTTATCTTATGGCGACGCATTTCGCAAGGGAATAAGTCACTTGGACCAAGCAGGGGTGCGGCCAGATTTGGTGGCAACGGTCCGATTCCGCCCAGAATCAAGGCCGGAGCCAATTCCGCCCTTTTTTGCCGCGGGCATCGTGCCCACACGTCGCGGATGGCAGTCCAGTGTTCTGCATGTTTCGCACCGCGCGCATTGTTTCCGGCGCGCCGGGATACCCCATCACGTTACCCAGCGTCCAGAGCGGTAAATCGTGGCAGTGGCGAACGCACGTGGCCGTCAAAAGATGGCGGGACACGCCATACTCCGCCGTTGCCGTTGGCGCGTTTCTCAAGCTGGTCACAATCGTATTCTTTCACTCCGTAGGGAGGGTCTGTGACCATCGCGTGCAGCGTGTTTTCCGGTACGCGGCCCAGCCATTCCAAACCATCGGCGTGAACGAGCAGAGAACGGCCAATCCGTTTCGACGCGTAATCAAAGGAAAGCTGGGCGATAGCCTGCGATTCTCGATCCATAGCGCTACACTTTCAAAAAGTTAAATATCCGGCCAAGGGCGCAGCAGCGCTAAAGCCGATAGGCATTGATTGAGGGCTGCTGAACCTTAGGTTCTTCCGTCCGGTCCCCGTTTCGCAACCTCGATGAAGAAACCCAGGGCCTCCCACCGCCTCGTTCACAGCCACAAATCCGCCATCTTTCATCGGATCATTGATACCCATTTCTATAGGCTACCAACCATTGGTATTCCAGGCAAATACCACTCTGTAGAACGCTCCAGTAGACCCAATGGTGACACCGACAAATCCAACGAGCGGCCAAAAACTTTCACCCGGAATTATTCTCCGACTTGGCTTGGCCGGGCGATATTACCATTGTTCGTTAGGTATTTGTTTGGTACTATGGCGCGGCCAGTTCTGCTGGAGCGACGCCGATTGGAGGTTTGTGATGCCCGCCTGGGTTGAACTGCAACATGGAGATAACTGCCGCTGCGTCGGGCCGGAATTGGCCCCCTGGACGCATCAATTTGTAGTGCTGCTGCAAAGGTCCGCGGAGGTTCCGGATCTGCCGGCTGTTGGATCGACCGCATCCACCGTCTTTTCGCTGGAGTTTGCCCCGCCACGGTTAAAAACTGTGGATGATCGCAGTGAATGGTGGAGAGTATTTCTGGATGACCCCGGCAGCCGCGCCGGCCACGACGCCCGGCAAAAACTGCTCGAAAGCTACTGGCCGCTGGTGAAATCCATCGTCGGTGGTTTATGCCGCCGACTGCCCACGGATGGTCGGTCCAGCCTGGGGATGGGAATGGAGAGCAGCGGCGGTCAATCATGGCGTGAAGATTTGCAGCAGGAAGGGATGCTCGGCCTCATCGCCGCGCTCGATCGGTTTGATCCGCGCCGGGGGATCAACTTCGCACACTTCGCGAGGCTCAAAATTCGCGGCGCGGTGCTTGACGCGGTGCGGCGCTGGTGGCGAACGGCAAGTGCCGATCCGGCCCCCAACACCCACCGCCATGCCGTAGGCCGCCGGCCATCGGTCCTGCCGATAGCCACGGATTGCGGCCAGCAACACCATTTTGCGGCCGTTGAATTTGACGATTTTATCGGGGTCTTGACCGTGGGCCTGGATTCCCGCCAACAGGCCGTAACCCGTCTGTGGCTTGAGCAACAGATGTCCATATCTCAAATTGCCGCAGTCTTGAAGCTTCACATTTCCCGCGTCGGTCAAATTCGCCGGGGGCTGGTGGCTCGCTGGCAGGCCGATTCCCGTCTGCAGGCATTGCTGCGGTGAAGGGCTGCTGCCCGCGGCCACTGCGCCTGAAAATTTTCCGGCTGCAATACGTATCCGGCATCATGCCGGTATGCCGGGGAATCCACGCGCCATCTGATCAACACCGGGATCCGCCATGAATGGCCGGGAAAACGCCGGGTATTCAACAGTCCCCATGATTGGATAAGGAGAATTGCATGTTGGAAGATCGTATAGCCCCGTCCGAGGCCAAGCCGTTATCGTTAAACGATCTGCTCTTTGACATTCACGGCAACTGGCAGGAAATTTTTCTGGCTATGCGCAGCGTTGCCGAGCGCGTGGCCGGAGCCGTGAAGTTCGCCAACGTGCATGATCGGCAGGACGCCATCGGAGATGCGGTCTGCCACGCCATGGAGCGGCTCAATCGCTACCATCCGGATCGCCGCAGCGCCGAGGCCTATTTTCATCGTATTCTCAAACGCTTTTTGACCAAGTGGGCGGCCCGCCGGCCGCGGGAACTCCATGATCTGCCCGGCGAAGATGGCAACGATGATCTTCAGGCCTCGCTGCTGGACGCCCCCAAGCGGCCCCTGGAACGCCGGCATTTTTCCGAATATCAGCGTTTTGATTCCCGGTTGACGGATGTGGCAGATATCCAGCGGGCCAGGCGTCTGATCGACCGGTCGTTAGCCCGGGCGTTGCACGTCATGGCGGAACTGCCGGCCACGGCGGCGCGGGAAGATCGCGTCCGGGCCAACAGTGCCATAGATGTGCTGCAGGAAATGCGCAAGGAACTGCTGGGTCGTTACAGTCGCATCACGGCCGACCATGCCCGTTTCCGCGGCACCCGCCGGATGGAAACCGCGGCCGAAACGGATGACGGCGCAGAGATGTAATTCCGCGGCCGGGTGCCCCAAGCCAACTGCCGATGGTGGAGAGCCCGGCGCTGATTGCAGCCGTTGGCCGGCAGAAGCGTATGTCCGATAAAGCCAATCCCATTGAGTGTCTCGATAAAAGTGCCGATAAACATGGACAGTGGAATCGGTCATGGTCAATCATCCGATTTTGCGACCCCGCCATGGAACGGCGACGGCCTCGTGAAGGAATCAGGCCATCAAGGACGATTAAGGAATCGTTGCGATTTCGGCGGTTGGCGCTGAATTCACACCGCGGGATCTGTGTCAGCGGGAAATGCTACGTATGTCGATTTATCATGTCATTCGCCGCCCTTCGCACCCGTCCGCACGGCCGGCAGCCAACACCGGTTTTACCTTGATTGAATTATTGGTGGTGATTTCCATCATCGCTCTGCTGATAGCCATTCTGCTGCCGGCGCTGGCCAAAGCCCGCGAACTGGCCGACCGTTCGGTGTGCTCGGCCAACGTGCGGGAAATTATTCAGGCCATGGTCATTTACGCTCAGGATCAGCAGCAGGGCTTTCCGTGCGTGCCGGCGCTGTCGGCCACGAATTATCAGAACGGCCCGGGCAACCCGCTGCACGGCGGCAGCACCAGCGCCGCGGCCGTCACCGCCAGTTATTATGATTCCACCAACCAGCAAGGCTCGCCCCTGGCGTGCATGTGGCTGCTGGTGCTCAACGGGCAGATGAGCGCCAAAAGTTTCATCTGTCCTTCGGATATTCTGGCCACCCAGCCCTCGGATCAATTTGCCTCCAGTGGAATGTACTATTCCAACTTCGGCATGATCCATGGCAATGTTTCCCATGTAGGACAGGGCGAAAGCTATTCCATCGACTATCCCTGGAGCGGTACCACGCCCGGAGCCTGGTGGAAAAATAACATCTCCGGCGATATTCCGCTGGTGGCGGACATGGCCCCGGCCCAGAATTCCGCCACCGGTATCCTGCAGCGGCAACCCAACCTGAGCCTCAACAACACCTACGGGCGCTACATCTTCAACTCCGGAAACCACAATGGGGCGGGCGAAAATGTGGGCTACGGCGATGACCACGTGGCCTGGACCAACAACCCTTACGTCGGCCAGAATCAGGACAATATCTATGGCTACGATAACAATCCCGGTGCCCCGATGACCAATGGATGCCTGTATGCACTCACCGTCGGCGACAACCCCGAGTCGCTGGTGATGACCCTGCCCAACCAGGCACCGTTTGACTTGGTGATGACTCCCGTACGGGATCCCAGCAACGGTGATTGGTAGACCCATTCTGACATTATGGCCCGAAAGCGGTCTGAGGATTTCCCCTCCGGCCGCTTTCATTTTTTTATCGTGCGTGGGGCCTTGGCCCGGCCGGATCAGTCCGGTTCAAAATAGCGCAGGGGCCGCCGATGGACCAGCAGGCCATGTTTCTGGGCCAGGGCATAGAAGGTTTCGATGCCGTTGCGGGCGGCGGGGGTAATGTGGTATTGCAGATACGTGGTGAAGTAATCATGGGCCAGATCGCGGGGCCAGTGGCGCTGCTCGGCATAGCGATTCACCAGTTCGTCGGTCATGGCAGTGCCTTTTTCACGAGCCTCGCGCAGCAGTCGCGGCAGGTTGCCGGGTTCGGCATCGGCGCGCATCATCCACATCGCAAACACGAACGGCCAACCGGTAAATTGCTTCCATTGCTGGCCCAGGTCCAACTGCCACGGAAATTCTCCCGGCGGCGGGGCGGCATTCACAACCTTGTCGCCGATGAGCAAAAGGCTTTCATGGCGGTGGATATCCGCAGCGCCGGAATCGGCTTGCAGTGGAATCACCTCGGGTCGCACACCATAAAATTCCCGCAGAATCACCTGCGCCAGGATCACACTGGTGTGACTGTCGGTATCGGCATGCAGATGCGTGATGCGCTGCGGCGGCACCCGCGAAAAAATCCGCACCGTCAGCGTGGGGCCATCACAGGCGATACCTCCGACGGGCAGCAGCAGCAGATCCAGGGGACTGGCCTGGTAATCCACCATGGGTAAAAGCGCACAGCAGACCTGGCCGCGGCTGATCAGATCCAGCAGGGCCGCGGGCACGGCAAAATGCACCTGGACGGCGGGGTTATTCATCAGCGGCTCGATGAGCGGCTTGGAATTCAGATAAGACACACATCCAATGTTTAATGGTTCAGTCATGGCCGCAGATTGTAGTGGACTTACCGGTGATTCACCACCTCGGCAACTGTTTTATTCTGCCGGCCTTTCCACCACGCCAATCAGTCGCCCGGCCGGCGATACCGCCGGTATCTGGCCGGCATTGGCATGCGCGCCAGCACGCCGGAGCCCAGCAGTCCATGGCAGTACGTATGCCTTTTACGCCATGGCAGGAAGGCTTCAGCGGTGGCTGCGCAGAATATTACCGCCTGGCGGTGCCGACAGGTTCATTCCAGGCCAATCGATTAAAACCACGCTAAGCAGGTGATGTTATTCGTCGGCCGGTCGCGCAGATGGCGGCGTGAGCGGCTGTAAATGCAGCACTTGCAGCAGGTTTTCTTCACTGGCCCGCGACGCCACCCAGCCGCGCCACAGCAGCACGCCCAAGACCGCCGCTCCAAACGTGAACCCCGCCACATGGCTGATATGGGCGATGGCTCCGCCGCCCCGGAGGGTGCCCCATAAATCCAGCAAAAAGTAGGCCCCCAGCGGCCAGTAACAGGAGATACGTGTTACCCCATAAGCCAGCAGCAGACCCCACGCGCAGCACACATCGTTCCGCGGGTAAAGCATTAAAAAAGCCCCCATTACTCCCATGATCGCTCCTGAAGCGCCAAGCACTGGAATTTCCGGGCCAAACATGAGATAGACAATCCCCGCGAATATTCCCGCTGAAAAATACAGGGCCAGAAAGCGCCCATGTCCGAGCTTGGCATTCACGGCATTGCCAAAAAGCCAGAGGAAAAACATATTGCCCAGCAGATGAATCCATCCCGCATGTAAAAACAGACTGCCCACCAGTTGCGAGATTTTAAAGTTGCCGGGCTGTTCCAGAAAATAGTCGATCATCTGATTGTGCTGGCGGCCGGGAACGTAACTTTCCACCATCCGGCCGTGGCGCACGCTGTACACAATGTGGTCGGCCGCCCGCCGCTCCCAGCGATTCAGTTGTGGGAACATGCCGATGCTGATGATGCAGGTCAATAAAATGAGAAGCCAATTCGCGATCGGCCAACGGTGCATCGGCACATCGACCAGATAAGGCAGAAAGAAAAACATCTTTTTGACCTCACACCAGCCGGCCGCCTGGGGCAATAGCCGGCACCTACGTCCCATCTCAGGCCGTGCGAACCGCGGCGATAAAATCGGCGATGCGCCGGGCATCTTTTATACCCGGAGAGCCGCTTTCCACGCCACCGGATACATCCACCCAGTCTGTCCGGGCGATGGTGATGGCTGCGGCCACGTTGCCGGCGTTGAGGCCGCCGGCCAGTACCAGCGGCGGCAGGTCCGCCAGCGCACCGGCGGCGCGGGCCGTGGCAATCCACCGCCAGTCAAAGGCGGTGCCGGTTCCGCCGGCCTGGCCCGGCACCAGGGTGTCCAGCAAAACTGCAGCCACCGGAAACGCTGCGGTACCAACACGCCGGCGCAGGTCGGCCAGGTCCACGGGTTGGGCCACGTGGGCCACCAGCCAATAGGCGGCCGGTGCGGGTGGCATTGGCCCGGCAACCCCGTCGCCGGCCCCGTAAACCTGAAATAGCTGCAAGCCCAGGGCGGCATGTACATGGGCGGCGGAATATTCTCCGACGGCGGAAGCATCGATCAAGGCCACCGCGGGAACCTGCCGCTTCATGGCATCCAGAATGGCCTGGGCCTGGGTCAGGTTGATGCGTCTGGGGCCGGAATAAAAATTCAGGCCAATGGCGTCGGTGCCGGCATCCACGGCGGCGACGGCATCCGCCGGCCTGGTGATGCCGCAGATTTTGACCTTGGGAGTTGTAACCTGTCGCTGCACGGCAAAGCTCATGGCTGAATTGTATCGTCGGCCGGCCCGCCGTGCCCGGCATCGGCTGTACCCTCCGGGGCGGAGCCGGAGGAGCTTTCTTCCACGGGTACTGCCGCCGTGCCGGCGGATGCGGCGGGTGCCGCTGCGGCAGCGGGGGGCGTTGCGCCATCCGCAGGCTCGGATCCATTGAAGGCCTGGTGGGCTGGATCTAGGAGAGTCAGCAGAATGTCTGCGCCCGGCTCCGGCTGTTCCACGGCTAATTGCCGCAGGCGAATAAGTTCCAGCATGGCTAAAAACAGGCCGATCATTTCGCTGCGTGATTTGCGTCCCACAAACATGGCCTGCAGGGTCAGAGGGCCTTCGCGGGTCAGGCGGTCGATGATATCCGCCTGATGAAGACTTATGGGGGTGTCGTCATAAATGACTTCGTGCTCATAAGCGGAATGGCCGATGCTGGCCATGATGGCGTTGAAGGCATCAATAAGGGCGAACAGGTCCAGGTCTTCAATTTCCAAGGGAGCGTGGCCCGTGCTGTGGCGGACCGCCCGGGGAAAGCGCATGGCCTCGGTATCGGAATGGCGGCGGAGAGATTCGGCGGCATCCTTGAAACGCTTGTACGCCAGCAGTTGTTCCACCAGATCCTTGCGCGGATCCATAAAATCTTCCACCCGGCTGGTGTCGGAACCATCCGGCTGGGCTTCCGGGCGCGGTGCGAGCATCCGGCTTTTAATTTCCATGAGGGTGGCGGCCATCACCAGAAAATCGCCGGCCAGGTTGATATCAATCCGGCGGATCACTTCAACGTGGGCCAGATATTGGCTGGTAATGTGCGAAATAGGAATGTCATGAATGTCCACCTCTTCTTTTTTAATCAGGTAAAGAAGCAGTTCCAGCGGACCGTTGTAAACGTCGAGTTCAACTCTGTATTCATTCTGGCTCATCGCCATGGAGAATACCCTAATAACAGAGCTGCGCCCACCGATGCGGCCGGGGCATGGCCTGAATCGATCCATAGTTTTTAGTTATCGTAGATATAATTAACATGTATTTTAAGAATAAGCCTCGTTTGCGTATATTTTTCATAGAAGAGCAGGAGAGTTTTTTTGTCAAGGATTCAGTTTATGACTATGGCCGTGCCGGCAAAAGACAAGCCCGTTGTGACCGCCGATCCTGCCTGGGAACTGCTGCCGCACCACGTGCATGAGTTGCGCCAGTCCGCCGAACCGCTGCTGCTGTTGGATGTGCGTCACGAGGTGGAATGGGAACTGGGAAAAATTTCCGGTGCCCTGCTGATTCCGCTGGATGAATTGGCCCAGCGCCTGGAGGAATTGGTCCACTGGCGGCGCAAGCGGGTGGTGGTGTACTGCCGCAGCGGGATCCGATCACTGCAGGCCGTGGAATTGCTGCGGGAAAACGGGTTTGAGATCGTCCATTCCATGGCCGGTGGAATTGTCGCCTGGGGTGAGTTGATCGATCCTTCCGTGGCGTGGTGGTGAGCTCAATTTGCCAGCAGTGCTGCCGGATCGGCGCCCAGGGAAACAATCCCTAGGCTGAATGTTTTTGCAGGCTTTGCCCGTTTGCTCCAGCCCGTTCCCGAAGCCCACGAGTTTTGGCCGGGCATTTTTATTGAATCGGCGGTCTGGCCTGTGGGCGGTTCTGCCGCTAGTTTTCGCCACGGCTGGAGGGACCCAGCCGACTACGGGGTGTCCGCGATGTAGACCAAAGTTCGTTGTAGCCGGCGATGTCCTCATCGCCGCGGCAGGGCGGATTATCAGCGGCGCGATCAGTCTGGTCGGCAAATCAGACGTGGAGCCGACATAAAGACGTCCCACCGGGTTCTCAAGAATATAAACGTCATAGTTGGCCATGACGAGATCCAAACTCCGCGGGTAGGACTCGAACCTACCAAAAAGTGGCGACGGCGCTATCAAAAACGCCGATTAGCACAGAAAATGTCTCACAAAACCAAGAAGCCACCGATCTCGCAGCGGTCATATCCGCCTGGCCCAATCTCTCAGCACCGATCAAAGCCGCCATTCTGCTGCTGACCCAGACCTCCGCTACAGTTGCGTCATCAACGCACCCCGCGCCAGCCACACCGGGGGCGACCCGTAACACAAACCTTGACCTCTTACAGAAGGAATGATCCCATGGAACCACTTCAGGTCACCGCCGTCCACTCGCAAAGCTGGGACGACTTGGAAATCGCCAACAGCAGCAATCTCCCGTTCTCCGACGAGAGTACCCGAAGCCAGCTTTATCAATGGCAACTTGAGCTTTGGCAACAAGATCGAACCCAGCCGCAGGATAACTTTGAGCAGGAGCTTTTTGGTCGGACCTGGCTGATGCCCAATTTCAAACGCGGCTTTTGCATTCTCCGTGCCGCCAATGGTCATGATGCCATTCACCTTAACAATCGCCGGAGTAACCGCGGTGATTTCATCATGGAATTCCATGCCGAAACTTGCCAGAGCCAGGCCAAAAACCTCCGGCTATTGCTGGCCATCAATAACAATCTCCTCAGTGCCTTGGACGGCCCCATCACACCGGGGCCAGCAGAGCAGGCCGGATCTCTCGATCCCCAGTTATCAAATCCCCGCTACCAACAGTGGCCGCGGCGCGTCGACACCCAAGCCAAGGTTTATTTCAACCGTCCGCCTACAGTCGCGGACTTCCAACGACTCTCCGCGGAGGGCAAACTCATCTCACTGGCCGCCTGCAGGATGAAGAAAAGCCCAGTTCCACGCACCCAGGCGGAAGCCTTTTGCGAGGAATTTAACCCCGTACCCATTGCCCGGACGAACCGTGGCGGCATACTGGAGAGCATGACTTGGGAATACGGCAAAGGAGGAGGCCATTCGATCGTCATGTACGACAAGCTCGTAGAAATATGGAACAAAGATACAACCCCCGGCAAAGGCCAATTCCTCCGGCAGACCTCGCTGATGTGCGATCCCAACTCCCCGGAATGGCCCAAATTCAACGCCTGCCGCCACACCTTCATGGCCAAAATGGAAAACTGGCCCCAAGAGGAAATTGGCCGGCTCAAACGTGACGGTAGGTGGGATGAAGACCGGCTCTGGGTGGTCGAATTCCGGCTACGCACCCCCACACTCCGGGTGATCGGATGCTCGGACATGCCCAGCCTGTTTTACGTCCAGGACGATGGGGCGCTGTGGCAATACTGCACGGAGAAAATTCTGCGTATCCTGGAATACAACCCGGACGATACCAACAAGGCCCGCTGGGATACGGCACCCTGGTGGAAGCAAATCCAGGAAATCAAGCCCCTCGCCGGGGCGAAAATTCAGCGGGTGTGCCCCACCAAGCCATTGCTGATAGATGCCATGATCCGGGCCACCAAAGCCATGGCCCAAATGTACGCACTGGGAGAACTGGATGGACTTACTCCGGCCGAAATCCAGCACCATTATCACAAGGTCCGTTGGTGGGAGCTATTGTCAAATGTTGTGGATTGGCTGAATTAGGCGGCTTGTTTTTTGACTCCATTTTCGAACGTTACTCCGGCCAGTACGTCCTGGAGTAGCTCTGATCCGTTGAGACGCTGAAAGCCCCGCT
>JAJZCR010000147.1 GCA_021851715.1 Planctomycetota bacterium | reverse complement strand
AACCACGTTTGGCTCATCCAGTACCGGCGTGCCGACGAGCGCGTTCAGCATGATTGGCGTTGCGACAGACAACCTGGGCAACGCAACTTTCTATTTTAACGGCAGCGCCGATGGAACCACCACCGGCAACGATGCGTTCGCTTCGCCTATCAACCTCATCGGGGATGCTCCGACGGATGGTCTTTTCACCGGGAGCATCGCGGAGTTGCAGATTTACAGCGGGGTCTTAACGCCAGCCAGGTTCAGGCCGTACATCAAACGTTCATCAACCTGTACGTAAACCCAGTGCCTGAACCAACCGGTCTGACGTTGATGGCTGTTGCAGTCGCGGGGTTTCTGCGGCTTCGCCGCAAAAGTGCTGTGTAACGCCGGCATCAGGCCGGCATTTTCGTCTTGCAGGCGTTGGGTCTGCGTTACACGGTGGCGGTTTCCAGCCTGTTGGCAGGAATGAGCCTGCGGCGATCTTAATTTTGAATCAGCAGTTTCCGGCAGATAACCGGCAAGTCATCCAGGTCCGCCTGGTTCCGCGTGGCTTTGCAGCCGATTTTTTTCCATATTTGTATTATCTCATGGGACGTCAAAACGCTGCTCTTTCGTAAGCTGCACCATTCAGGGCCATCGCATCTTGACGCCGCTTCAATCCAATGAGATTCAGAGCGTGTGTTAGAAGCACACCTGCATGCCCATTGTGAAAACATCGCTTTTGCTGGCGAAAATGAAATAGGCCGGAGTGGGATTCGAACCCACGAATCGCGGATTTGCAATCCGCTCCCTTAGTCCGCTCGGGCATCCGGCCACAAACGCATCAGGTAAAATAGCAGAAAATCCTTTCTTCGGCTACACTTCCTTGGCTTACACGCCCGGTCCCGCCTTAACTGCTGCCGGCCGGGCCGGGGCGTAGCGGCCAGGGCAGAAAAGTGTGAAATGAGCTTTGCCACAGGATGTGATTCATGGCGGATCTGCGAAAGACAGTTGGTGAAAGTTCCTGGTTTGTGCGGGATCGCTTCGGGATGTTTATTCACTGGGGGCTGTATTCCATGGCCGCCCGCCACGAATGGGTGATGCATGCCGAAAAAATTCCCCCCCAGGAGTATGAAAAAAAATACTTTTCCCGTTTTGATCCGGACCTGTACAACCCCCAGGCATGGGCGGACGCGGCCTGCCGCGCCGGTATGAAGTATTTTGTGATCACCACCAAGCATCACGAAGGATTTTGCCTGTGGGATTCCAAGCTCACCACTTACAAGGCCACGCGCACGCCCGCCCGGCGTGACCTGCTGGCTCCCATGGTGGAAGCATTCCGCCAACGGGATCTGCGGGTGGGCTTGTACCATTCCCTTATTGACTGGCACCATGACCAGTACGTCATTGATCCGCACATCGGACCGCTGCGTGACCATCCGGATCGGGCCAGGCTCAACAAGGGTCGCAACCAGGCTAAGTATGCCGCTTATCTGCATGGGCAGGTGCGTGAATTGCTGTGCCAATACGGCAAAATTGATGTGTTCTGGTTTGATTTCAGCTACCCCAGGTCCGATGGCTCCGGCAAGGGTCGCCAGGACTGGCAAAGTGAAAAGCTCTACAAACTGGTGCGCAAATTACAACCCAGGGTGCTGCTCAACGACCGCATTGACCTGCCCGATGCCTGGGACATCAAAACCCCGGAACAGGTGGTGCCGCGTCAAGGCGTGATGGTGGACGGCCGGCCCGTGGTGTGGGAGGCGTGCCACACCTTTTCCGGTTCGTGGGGTTATCACCGCGATGAAGCATCGTGGAAAAGCGTGGAGCAACTGGTTCAAATGCTCATCGATACCGTCAGCAAGAATGGCAATCTGCTGCTGAACGTAGGCCCCACTTCCCGCGGTACCTTTGATGATCGGACGATGGATCGGCTCAACGGCATTGGCCAATGGATGAATCTGCACTCCCGATCTATTTACGGCTGCGGAGCTGCGCCGGAGGAATTCCCGGTTCCGCCGGATTGCCGGCTGACCTGGAATGCCGCCACCAGGCGCATGTACGTGCATGTATTGGCGTGGCCGTTCCGGCATTTGCATCTGGACGGGTTCAAAAATCGGGTGGAATACGCCCAGTTGCTCAATGACGGATCGGAAATACGCTTGGGGCAGGATGAGCATCAGGGGGGGCATGGTAAAGGCTTGGCCGCGCCGGAAACCCTGACCCTGGAATTACCGGTGCAGCGGCCCCAGGTTACTGTGCCGGTTATTGAATTGTTTATGAAATAAGAGGCAACCCATGGCTATCGGACATCAGGCGAAACTGGTTCTCGAAGACGGCAGCGTGTACACGGGTACGGCGTTCGGAGCCAGTACCTTGCGCGTCGGTGAAACGGTCTTTAACACCTCGCTGAGCGGTTATCAGGAAATTCTCACCGATCCATCCTACACGGGCCAGATTGTTACCATGACCTATCCGCAAATCGGCAACTACGGCATTGCCGACGCCACCGACGAAGAAGCTCCCGGGCCGCAGGTGGAAGGTTTTATCATCAAAGAGCTTTCAGGGCTGGTGAGTAATTTTCGCTCGGTGGAAACGCTGGATGCGTACCTGCAGCGCCACGGCATTCCGGGCCTGGCCGGTATCGATACCCGGGCGCTGGTGCGCAAGCTGCGTACGCAAGGGGCGCTCAAGGGTGTTATCTGCACCGATCCCGTGCGTGTGACCGACGAAGCCGGCCTGCTGCGTGCGGCCCAGGGCTGGTCGGGGTTGACCGGTCTGGACCTGGTGAAAAAGGTAACGCCGAGCCAGTCGCGGAACTGGGAGCAAAACAAGGGGCTTTGGGCGCAGCCGAAAGACCACCGCGGATCGCCGGAGTTTTTGGTGGTGGCCATTGATTGCGGGGCCAAGCGGAATATTCTGCGTAACCTGGTGCAAAGTGGATGCCGGGTAACGGTGGTGCCGGCCACGGCGGGAGCCGATGAAATCATGGCCCTTAAGCCGGATGGCATTTTTGTGAGCAACGGCCCCGGCGATCCGGAACCGATTACGTACACGCAACACACGTTGCGGCAATTAATCGGCAAAAAACCGATATTCGGAATCTGCCTGGGGCATCAGTTGCTGGGCTTGGCGCTGGGAGCCACCACCTACAAGCTCAAGTTCGGTCATCGCGGCGGCAATCAACCCGTGCGCAACACCGGTACGGGCAAGGTGGAAATTACCGCGCAGAACCATGGTTTTGCAGTGGATGTCGAATCGCTGCAAAAAAAGGGGGGCGAGCCAACCCATATCAACCTCAACGACCAGACGCTGGAAGGTTTTCGCATGGCCGCCGAGCCGGTGTTTGCCGTGCAATACCACCCGGAGGCCAGCCCCGGCCCGCATGATTCCACTTATCTGTTTGATTGCTTTGTGCAGATGATGCGCACCGGCAAAAGCCCCACCGCCGAGGAAATGAACCAGCAGCAGCAGCGGCGTAACAGCGTCGAATTCTCCGAAGGAGCACCCGATTCGGCGGGGCTGGTGCACTAACCTGACTTCCCCCCGTGATGAGCAAAAGTCCTTGATTTACCGGCCTGCGGCGGTAATGCACTTGCTACATTCAGCCCGGTGCCCAGGCCGGCGGCTGGGTAAACAGTGGCAGCAGCCCCAGTT